>JAUYLM010000082.1 GCA_030698965.1 bacterium | reverse complement strand
AAAACAACTGACATGGTACAGTAATGAACTAGGGTGTGTAGAGACATTTGTAAAATGTATAAAATGATTTCTACTCAATCAGGCCATAAAACTGTGTATAAGCACTCTTCCTTGACAAAAGGATAAAAATGTATAATGTTAGCATCACAAGTGACGAATGAAAGGATAAAAACTTTTATGCGTCATCAGATCATATGAAACCGACTTCTCGCAAAATTTCATTTACTTTTTTAATCATGCCCTATGAAGAAGGCGGGTTCTTGGCTATGTGCCGAGAAACGGGCGTAATTAAACAGGCAGGGACAGTTGAAGAAGCAAAAGAAAAATTAATAAGTTCAACTAAACTTCTTACTGAAACTGCACTTAAAGATTCGCGCTTCGCTATTAATCTCCGAGCAGGCCTCCCTATGAAATATAAGATTATTTTCTATAAAGCTTTACTTGGGTTATTTGTTCACACATTGATGCGACAAGCTAATGAGCTGGTCATTAGCAGGTATAATCATCCTTTGGTTTCTCATGCCTAGGTTTTTTAGAAATAGAAAAGCAAGAGAGTGACGCGAAGCCGCTCTTGCGTTTGGATTAGAAAAAATCAATAACAACGGAGATGACGAGGTATGGGCTAAAAAAGACGGTTCTTCTGGTTGGACTGTTCAGGACATGAAAAGGAAGCTTGAAAAGATGGGTATTAGCAAGAAAGACTTATTAAATTGGTGGAAAGAGAACGGATATGGTGACTAAAAAAAGAGCCAACACTTTTTGAGAAGGTATTATTTTGTGGTATAATGATGTCATGCCAAATATTGACCAAATCAGCAAAGAACGAGCCAAAGAACATTTTGGCAGCCTAGAAATTGAAGGTTTTGAGGTCGGCACAATCAGAGGTCTGCAGCAGATCCATGAATATTTATTCGGAGGCCTTTACGATTTTGCCGGCCAGATTCGCGTAAAAGATATAAGCAAAGGCGGCTTTCGATTCGCTTCTTCTTTGTATTTGGAAGAAAGTTTGAACAAGATCGAAAAAATGCCGGAAAGCACGCTCGAACAGATTGTGGCAAAATATGTGGAAATGAATATAGCCCATCCATTTATGGAAGGAAATGGGCGGAGTATGAGGATCTGGCTTGATCTTATGTTGAAAAAAAATCTGAAACAATGCGTTGATTGGGCTAGGGTCGACAAAGCAGATTATTTGAACGCTATGCAGCGCAGTCCAGTAAACAGTCTGGAAATTCGCGAACTTGTGCGAGCTGTGTTGACTGATAAAATCGATGACCGCGAGGTTTATATTAAGGGTGTAGAACAGTCGTATTATTACGAAGAAGACGATTTTTATAAATAGAAAACTGTAATTATCCGATGGCTTCACCGTCTCCACTCACAACATGCATAAATTCCTTCTTTTTGTTCTAGCTATAATCGTGATCGCTATTCTCGCCATTGTCTCTGGCGACAGGAATCCTGCTTTCCCAACTCAAACTCAAGGCCTTCGAGACTGTCCCAATGAGAAAATAATAAATAGAATGCCGGGACCTGGATCTACTGGGGCGTCGGAATACTATGTTAAAGACGGAACTAGAAGGGAAATCTCAGAATATGATAATAACTGGGTCATGGCCAACTGCAATGTTCCAGTTCAGGAAGTTTACTGATTTCACCATTTCGCAATATATACCCGTCTTGACACAATAGCAAAAAGTATTGTCCAGTCAGAAGTTTATCGAAAATTCATCAAAAGTTTATCAGAAATTCATACCCGATATGGATAATGGTTGTATTAACAGGTAAATACAATTATTATTATGGTGCAGACATATATAAGTTTGGAGGAGTTTAACGTATTTAAAAAAATGACTGAAAATAAAATCTCGCAAATAGAGCAAATGTCCGCGGATTTGGCTGAAATAATGATTTCAGGTTTTGATCGCATGCAGAAACATTCGGACGAGAGATTTGATGGGCTTACAGAGAAAATGATGGAGGGGTTTGAGAGGGCGGATAAGAAATTTGCGGAGGTAGACCAAAAGTTTGAGGATATGACAAACTTGATGATGGAGGGGTTTGAGAGAGTGGATAAGAAATTCATTGAAATAGATGAAAAGCTGGAAAATCTGACTGAAATAGTGATTGATGGTTTTGATATGGCTTATGATAAACTAGAGGCATGAAAATATTAGTCGCAAGTGATCATGGCGGATTTGAGCTGAAGAATAAGATTTTTAATTACTTGAAAGAGGAAGGTTTTGAAGCTGAAGACATGGGGGCGGCAGTATACGATAAGGACGATGACTATCCCGAGATCATGATTCCCGTGGCTATGAGAGTGGTTTCTGATCCGGAAAACACGCGGGCAATAATCCTGGGAAAATCAGGAAATGGGGAGGCCATGTTAGTAAATCGCTTTCCTGGGATAAGAGCCGCTGTCTATCATGGTGGAAATTTGGAGATAGTAAGATTGTCCAGAGAACATAATGACTCAAATGTTCTTTCTCTGGCCGGGGGATTCTTGAGTGAGGAAGAGGCAATGGAAGTTGTCAAAATCTGGATATCCACACCCTTCAGCAATGAAGAGAGGCATGTCAGGAGAAACGAGATGATGGATAATATCGAATAACTTTATGGAAATTATACCGGCGATACTTCCCAGGGATTTCAAGGAGATTGAGGAAAAAACTATTTTAATAAAAGGGCTGGCGGAGATCGTGCAGGTGGATATTTGCGATGGAAAATTTGTGCCGAACACTACTTGGCCATACAAGAAACGGGATCAGAATTTCGAATCCATAGTACAAGAGGACAGGGGAATGCCTCTGTGGGAGGATATGGATTATGAATTCGATTTGATGATAAAGGATCCAAGCGTGGACGATGCCAGGCAGTGGCTTTCGGCCGGAGCAGTCAGGATAGTCCTGCATGCGGAATCCTCCAACGACCTTGCCCCTGTCATGGCGGTGCTGGATGGACTGGTGGAAATCGGACTCTCTTTAAATATTCAAACCTCGCTTGATGCCATAGAAAAGTACAAAGATAAAATTTCCTTCATTCAATTCATGGGAATTACAAAAGTAGGATTTCAGGGGCAGGCCTTCGATCCCAGAGTTCTGGAGAAAATAAAGGAGGCAAAAGAAAAATATCCGGAACTTCCCGTGCAGGTGGACGGCGGGGTGAGCCTTGGGATCGCGGCTCAGCTCAAGGAGGCCGGAGCAGACAGAGTGGTGGCAGGCTCTGCCATCTTTGAATCCGAGAACATTGTGGATACTTATAGAAAATTTCAGAGGATATAGTGATATAATGTCTGCATGGATGATCAGAAGATCAAGCTCTTAGCGGAAAAGGCCCAGCTCATCCGCCAATCTATAATAGAGATGCTCATTGAAGCCAAGTCCGGTCATACGGCGGGACCTCTGGACATGGCGGACATTTTTTCATATCTCTATTTTCACGCGCTCAAGCATGATTCTAAAAATCCCGGATGGGAATACAGGGACAGAGTGGTGCTTTCCAATGGCCATATTTGTCCAGTACTATACGCGACGATGGCACATGCTGGATATTTTCCTACGGATGAAATGAAGACTCTTAGAAAATTTGGATCAAAGCTGCAAGGGCATCCTCATCGGGATTTCTTGCCTGCCCTGGAGACTTCGTCCGGTCCGCTTGGTTCGGGACTGTCGCAGGCTGTCGGCATGGCCATAGGCGAGAAAATGGATTTTGGAAAGACTTCATCCAAGCAGTTCGTATGCCTGATGAGCGATGGTGAACTTGATTGTGGAAATTCTTGGGAGGCGATGATGCTCGCCGGAAAAGAGAAGTTGCAAAATCTGACTGTTTTTGTAGATAGAAATAATATACAGATAGATGGATTTACGGAAGACATCATGCCCCTTAATCCTCTGGCTGATAAATGGAGGGCATTTAACTGGCATGTTCAAGAAGTGGATGGGCATAATTTCCGGGCAATTGACGGTGCATATACGCAAGCTCTGGCGGTTTTTGATCGGCCGTCTGTTATTATCGCTTACACAATTCCGTCAAAAGGAATTCCGGAATTTGAGAGACAATATGAGTGGCATGGGAAGCCGCCAGTTACTGCTGAGGATATCTCAACGGCGCGCGAAGCTCTGCATATCGTGAGGACAATGGGAGGAAAGGTGAAGGGAGAGCACGAGTAAAATATTTTATGATTATAAAAGATCAAAATTTGAATCCAAAACTTTTCGACAAAGATGTCGAGCAAGTTCCCATTCGCAAAGGCTTTGGCGAAGGTCTTCTCAGGGCTGCCGAACTGGATAAAAGAATAGTTGGACTTTGCGCTGACTTAGTAGAGTCCACCCAGATGCATCTCTTCAAGGAAAAATTTCCAGAGAGGTATGTGGAAATGGGAGTAGCCGAGCAGAATCTAGCGAGCGTAGCGAGCGGGCTTGCCGCAATGGGAAAAATTCCTTTCATAACTTCATATGCAATGTTTTCTCCAGGGAGAAACTGGGAGCAGATACGCACGACAATTTGTTACAACAACCAGCCGGTGAAAATCGCCGGATCTCATGCCGGAATTTCCGTAGGTCCCGATGGAGGCACGCATCAGGCCGTAGAAGATCTGGCTATTACCCGTGTCATCCCGCGCATGGTTGTCATCTCACCATGCGATTCTATTGAAGCCAAAAAGGCAACTATGGCTGCCGCTAAAACAAAAGATCCTACATACATACGTTTGGCCAGAGAAAAGACTCCGGTTATAACTACTGATGAAACGCCATTTGAAATCGGTAAAGCTCAGCTACTTTTTGAACCTGCTGGCGGTGCAAGAGCGGATGTCGGAATAATCGCTACCGGAGCTCTCGTCTACAAAGCTCTGAAAGTCGCAGATGAACTTGAGAAAGATGGTAAGGTCAAAGTAAAGGTTTTGAATCTTTCGACGATAAAACCTCTTGACGAGGATGCGGTCTGGAGACTGGCTCATGAGACGGGTGCAATAGTCACTGTGGAGGAGCATCAGATAGCCGGGGGAATGGGATCTGCGGTTTCGGAGTGTCTGTCCCGCCACTACCCGGCGCCGATAGAATTCATAGGAGTAAAAGACTTATTTGGACAATCCGGAACACCTGACGAGCTTTTGGAATACTACGGAATGGGCGAGCGGCACATAAAAGAAGCGGTCAAAAAGGTTCTTTTGCGAAAGAAGTAAATCTGATATATTAGCCGGATGAGCCTTTTTAAGCTAAATACAAGATTTCAGCCTGCCGGCGACCAGCCAAAGGCTATCAAAGAGCTGACCAATGGTCTAAAGAAAGGATACAAGCATCAGACCCTTTTTGGCGCAACCGGAACGGGGAAAACATATACGGCTGCTTCCGTTATTGCCGATTTTGATAAGCCCGCCCTGGTCATAGCTCATAATAAGACTCTGGCGGCACAGCTAGCGCAGGAGTACCGGGAGTTTTTTCCGGAGAATGCCGTGCACTATTTTGTCTCATACTACGACTACTATCAGCCCGAAGCCTACATGCCGGTAACGGATACATATATAGAGAAAGAAGCGATGATAAACGAAGAGATAGAGAGGCTCCGCCATGCTTCCACTCAGGCTCTGCTGACGAGAAAGGATGTCATCATCGTGGCGTCCGTCTCCTGCATCTACGGGTTGGGGAGCCCGGCAGAATACGAAAAGGAGAATCTGAAAATATCCAAAGGCATGGATTTCTCCAGGGCGGATCTGATACGCAGATTTGTCGATATCCATTTCAATAGGACGAACGCGGACTTGGAATCCGGCATGTTCCGCGCCGTCGGGAACACGGTGGAGATAATGCCGGTGAATGACAAGACAATATTTCGCATCGAGTATGAAGGAAGCACCATAAGCGGAATCATAGAGCTGGATCCGGTTACCAGGTCTATCCGGGCGAACCACGATGTCATCTTTATTTTCCCCGCCAAGCATTTCATAAGCAATGATGAACAGTCAAAGAGGGCTTTTACTACCATTAAAAAGGAGCTGGAAGAAAGGCTGGACTGCCTGAAAAAATCCGGAAAAAATCTGGAAGCGGAAAGGCTCAAGAGGCGCGTGACGTATGATCTGGCCCTCATAAAAGAGATAGGATACTGCAATGGGATCGAGAATTATTCCAGGCATTTTTCAGGTAAGACCCAGGGCGAACCGCCGGACAGCCTCTTGTCATACTTTCCTCACAAGAAAGACGGGAGCCCAGATTTCCTGACTGTCATCGATGAATCGCACGTGACCGTGCCTCAGCTGAATGGCATGTACGCGGGAGATGCTTCTAGAAAAGAAACTCTGGTGGAATTCGGCTTTCGGCTTCCTTCGGCAAAAGACAATAGGCCTTTGAAATTTCACGAATTCGAAGAGAGGGTCGGGCAGACTATATATACTTCCGCTACTCCGGGACCCTATGAGAATAAAGTCAGCGAACAGACGGTGGAGCAGGTCATCCGTCCGACGGGGCTTGTCGACCCTGTGGTGGATGTCAGGCCTGTGGCCGAAAGCGGGAAGTACGCCGGGCAGATTTTTGATTTTATAAGTGAGGCGGAAAAAGTTATAAAGAAAGGAGATCGCGCCATAGCTACGACACTGACAAAGAAGATGGCGGAAGATCTGAGTGAATTTCTAAAAGAAAAGGGAATCAAGGCTGAGTACCTGCACAGCGACATAAAAACAATCGACCGCATTACCATCCTGACGGAATTCAGAAAAGGGAAGTTTGATTGTCTTGTCGGAGTCAATCTATTGAGAGAAGGGCTCGATCTTCCGGAAGTTTCCATGATCGGAATTCTGGATGCAGATAAAGAGGGATTTCTTAGATCGGAAACTTCTCTCATCCAGATCATCGGACGGGCAGCCAGGAATGTCAATGGCAGGGTGATCCTCTATGCCGATACCGTGACCGGATCGATGGACAGGGCGATGAAGGAGACCGAGAGAAGAAGGAATATTCAGATTGCCCACAACAAAAAGAACGGCATTACCCCCACCACGATCATAAAAAAGATCCATGATATCACGGATCAGTTGAGGAGCGAGCATGATAAGGCGGTGCATGAGCTGGTAAAGATAGACGAAGAATTGGCGAGGACAAACCCGAAAAAACTGATGAAGATGAAGGAATGTGCGATGGAGGAAGCGGTGAAGGTATTGGACTTTGAAACGGCGGCGATCATAAGGGATGAGATTATTGAATTGAAAAAGATAATGCTATAATGTTGCTATAATATTGCTATCATATTTCAATGAATAAAAAAATTCTCATAGCCCTCTTTGATGAAAATCTGGCGGGGTTGATATCCCAAAAGCTCTCCATAGAAGGATACGCTTCCATTTTTGCAAAGACCGGAGAGGAAGCACTTGAAAAAATGAGGAATGAAAGTCCTGCCGCGGCGCTCATAGACCTGGTCCTGAACGGCAAGAATGGATACGACGTCTTGAATGAAAAAAGCTTCGATAGGATGATCACAAAGATCCCCGTTATTGTTGTCTCCAATTCCGGATCCCCGATAGACATGGGCAGGCTTCCTTCCACCTCAAATATCGTAAAAAACTATATTATAAAAACGCATATCGAGCCTGAGGAGGTGATGGAGAAAATAAGGGAGATCGCCGTAAGTGAAGGGAAACCGGAAGAAAAGGCTGAAAACAAACAGGAAGGGAAACCTCAGGCAACAGCCGGAGGAAAGAAAATACTCTGGGTGGAAGATGATAAGCTCCTGGGTTCAATTCTTTTTAAGAAATTTCAATCCTCAGGCCATACCGTTCTCTTTGCCAAGGACTCCGACGAGACATTTGCCTTGTTGGAGAAAGATACTCCGGATATCATCATCCTGGACATCATGCTTCCCGGCATGAACGGCTTCGACATACTGCAGAAGATAAAAAGTAACGAAAAGCTCCGCAATGTTCCCGCCATCATGCTTTCCAATATCAGCAAGGAGTCGGATATAGAAAAGGCGAAAAAGCTCGGCGCGCAGAAATTCCTGGTCAAAGTGGCGGTTTCTCTGGACGAAATCATTAAGGAGGTCAATTCACTCCTATAACATCTTGTTAAAAAGGGAAAATCGTGCTATGATGCGCGGAATATGCCTAAGAATAAAGGAGAGAATCTAATAGTAGTAAAAGGAGCTCGAACTCACAATCTGAAGAATATAACGGTGGAGATGCCGAGAAATAAGATGATAGCGATCACCGGCCTTTCCGGGTCGGGCAAGTCTTCCCTGGCGTTCGACACGATATTCGCTGAGGGGCAGAGGCGCTACGTCGAGTCCCTTTCATCATACGCGCGCCAATTTCTACGTCAGATGCAGAAGCCGGACGTGGATGAGATCGTCGGCCTTTCCCCGGCCATTTCCATAGACCAGAAGTCACGCTCAAATAATCCTCGATCTACGGTCGCGACGATCACCGAGATATACGACTATCTCCGCATTCTTTTTGCCCGAGTGGGGAAGCCAGACTGTCTTGTCTGTGGAAGGGAAATACACCGCATTACAAAAGAGGAAATACTGGAAACGATTATCAGGCAGGTTACGACTCACAATAAAGCGCCGGCTAAGGGCAAAAAAGTAATGGGCGTTGATGTCAGTACGCAAAAAGTTTTCATATACGCGCCCATAGTAGTTGGTCGGAAAGGAGAGTATTACCAGCTTCTTTATGATCTTCTTGGCAGGGGCTATGACCGCGTGAAGATTGACGGGAAAGTCATGAAGCTCCGCGAACAGATACTGCTGGATAAGAATAAGAAACATGATATCGACGTCCTAGTAGATGAAATTTTCATGTCGGAGTTCGGTTCTCGGCAGGCGAACGCGGTTGAAAGGCTATCCGAGGCACTGGAGAAAGCCATAGAAGAGACAAAAGGACTGCTGAAAATCCACTATCAGGGCAGTAGCGCTGATGAAGAAAAGCTGATGTCGGTGAAGTTCATGTGCCCCTATGACGGATTCTCATATCCGGAGATAGAGCCGCGCCTTTTCTCCTTTAACTCCCCATATGGGGCATGTTCCGCCTGCAACGGACTTGGAACAAGGGAATTTTTTACAAATGAAACATGCCCGGAGTGCAAGGGCGATCGCCTCCGTCCGGAAGCTCTGCATGTCAGGATCGACGGCAAGAATATCGTCAGCGTTACGGCGCAATCCATAGAGGAGGCCGTCAGATATTTCAAGGAAATAAAATTGACGGAAACGGAAAAGGAGATCGCAAAAATAATTCTCAAGGAGATCGAGTCCCGCCTGCAGTTCATGATAAACGTCGGAATTGAATATCTGACACTTGATCGCCGCGCTCATACCCTTTCCGGCGGAGAAGCTCAGCGCATACGCCTGGCATCCCAGCTCGGCTCCGGTCTCGTCGGAGCTCTATATGTTCTGGATGAGCCGACCATCGGACTCCATCAGAGGGATAATGACAGGCTGATAAAGACTCTCATAGAACTGCGCGACCTTGGAAATACGATAATTGTTGTGGAGCATGACGAAGACACGATGTTTTCCTCGGACTATCTCATCGATATCGGCCCGGGAGCCGGAGTTCATGGGGGAGAAGTGGTTGTTTCCGGATATCTGGATAGTCTTCTTACTTCCAAGAAAAATGATTCCGGCTCATTGACGCTGGCGTATCTCCGGGGAGAAAAGAAGGTGGAAGTTCCAAAAGTCCGTCGGGAGCCTAAGGGAAAAATCATGGTCAGAGGTGGGAATATTTTTAATATCAAAGACATGAACGCGGATGTTTCCCTCGGCTGCTTCAACGCCATTACCGGCGTTTCAGGCTCAGGAAAATCTTCTTTCATGTATGAAATTCTTTATAAAAACCTCCAGGGAAGATTGGAGAGACGGCATAGGACGGCGGAGATTTTCAACTGCCAGAGCTTCAGCGGAAGCGAGTACGTAGGAAGAGCGATTCTCATAGACCAGTCTCCGATCGGCAGGACTCCGCGTTCAAATCCGGCGACATATACTGGGGCATGGCAGCATATACGCGATCTTTTTGCGGCTAGTCCGGAAGCCAGGGCAAGAGGCTGGGGTCCTGGAAGATTTTCCTTCAATGTAAAAGGCGGGAGGTGCGAGGCCTGCCAGGGAAACGGCGAGATCGCAGTAGAGATGCACTTCCTTCCGGCCGTCTATGTTCCCTGCGAAGTTTGCGGAGGAAAAAGATTTATGAAGGAAACTCTGGAGATAAAGTACAAAGGCAAGAATGTGCACGAGATATTGCACATGACTGTTGAGGAAGCCATGAAATTCTTTGAAGATATTCCTGCCGTCAGCGATCGCATGGAGACTCTTCAGCAAGTCGGCCTTGGCTACCTGCAAGTCGGACAGTCTGCCACGACTCTTTCCGGAGGAGAGGCCCAGAGGGTGAAGATTTCCTCGGAGCTTTACCGTGCGCATCTGCAGAAGACTATTTACCTTCTGGACGAGCCTACTGTAGGTCTTCATTATGAGGATGTCAAAAAACTCATAGAGATTCTCCAGCACCTGGTTGATAAAGGAAATACAGTTGTTGTAATTGAACACAACCTTGATCTTATTAAATCCTCCGACTATATTCTCGACATCGGTCCCGACGGCGGTCATCGCGGAGGCAAGCTTGTGGCGAAAGGAACTCCGGAAGATGTAGCGAAGAATGGCAAGTCTCATACCGGAAAGTACTTAAAAAAAGTTTTGAAGAGAGATGCTTAGCAAAAAAAATTATAAGAACAATCTTCCCGATGGTCCAGGTGTATACTTATTCAAAAACTCATCCGGGAAGATCCTATATATCGGCCGGGCTACTTCTCTGCGCGACAGGGTGAGAAGCTATTTTGGAAATGACCTGATACAGACTAGAGGACCTCTTCTGGTGGACATGATGACCCAATCTGACACCGTCGATCACATGGAAACCGACTCTGTCCTCGAAGCCATCATCATGGAAAGCAACTTGATCAAGGAGCACCAGCCACATTTCAATACTAAAGAGAAGGATAACAAGAGCTGGAACTACGTTGTCATTACCAACGAGGAATTTCCCAGAGTCATGCTTGTGAGAGAGAGGCAGTTCGAGTCAGTAAAAATAAAGGTCAGACAGAAGTTCGGCCCATACACTCATGGCTCTCTCTTGAGAGAAGCCCTTCGCATCATCCGCAAAATATTTCCTTTCAGGGACGCAAAATCCGCCA
>JAUYLM010000073.1 GCA_030698965.1 bacterium | reverse complement strand
GTGTGTTGGTTAGAAGAGCGATTGCCGGAAGAACAAACAGAATCGCCATGCTTGTCGACCAGCATGCATACCACGTTTGGGCAAACACAAACTGCAGGGCCTGCTTCTTTTTATACCCAAACATGTATTTGGGTAAGTAGTGGCAGAGAATCTGCATCATGCTGTATGCCCAAGCAAATTGCTGTGCAAGGTAAGTGTCAAAGTTTTCCGGTCCATCCCCTTTAGCTATGGGTTCAGGAACGAAGACACCTTCGTAACCATGCCTTGCCAGGACAACCGTGTCAAGATGATCCTCAGCCCGTGTTGGTTGAAAACCTCCTATTTCTCTGATTGCGCTCGTACGATATGTCGTATGCGACCCGATAATAAAGGGTGTTTTGCTCCAACCGTAGAAACCCATTTGCAATGGTCCCTGGAGTACTGCCTCCTGTTCGGCAGCGCCTCTTGCAGTCCATTGGTTCAGATTTCCATAGATGCTTGGAGCTTGAATCCACGCCACTTTTTCATCTCCAAAATGTCCTAAGACATGATTGAGATAATCTCTGCGCGGATTATGGTCGATATCAAGCTGGGTGAAAAATTCGTAGTCTTCTCCGTGAGCATCGATCCAAGCATTAACGTTGCCTGCCTTAGTTTTTGCTTGGAAAGGCAGGTGCGGTTGGTTGTATTTTTCTACGCCCTTTCGAGAAAAGTACTTGACTCTGTATCTAATTGCAAGAAGTTGAACTCGCATATCATTGTCTTCATCAAGCACCCAACTGTCATGCGGATAGGAAACACCAACCATGGCTTTCAGCTGCCTTTCAATTACATTTATGGATTCCTTATGGGGAACACATAGCGTAATCATGGCAACTTTCATGCCCGGGGGTGGTTCACGATGAATGGGTCGTCTCATCCTTCCTACATAAAACAAATAGACACTGGGGAGAATTGTTGTCTCATACATCAGGGAAACTGACATCAAGACATACATCGATAAATTCGCTATATGTTCTCCTTGGAACCACCACGACCAGAAAACGACATTCACAACTGTCCAGACGAGAACAAGCAGCCAGTAAACTACTTTATCTCTGGCGCTCATTACCTCTAGCATGGTTTTCTCCTTTTTCTTTTTTGATCGATTGATTTATGCTGTTTATAAAGCGTTGTATCGATTTTCCTATTCTTTTAGTTGTTAATGTGCTCCTTCTAAGGATATAACTGAATTTTTGATCTGCTGTAACCCAAAGAAATAGAGCGTATTTTCTAAATCTCTATGTACACAGCAGAATGAGAAAGCTAGTATATATAATTAAATATGTTACTATATTGTGTATAACTTATAGTAGCACTTCAACTTATTATTATAGCTGTAAAAACAATTATAGCAGAAACTCATAGCGCATACAATATCTTATATCATTTACCAAGTTTATTTAATTAGTCTCTCCCCTTAATCCAGAACTCGCGAATCTTTTTTCACATTAAAATCCATATTTCGATATAGTTAAATTACTTCTCTTTTTTTTAAATAAGTTCTAATAGAGTCTCGTTGAATGAAATTAGTCTAAAGAAAATTATTTTAATTGGACCAAGTTCCAGCACCGGATTATTCCACTGGCCATTATGGGCATATTTGAATTACCCTGCGTATTTTATCGGACATGGCAATCCCGAAATTGTAGGATAGGGATAGATTGCAATCTGTAGCACAATGTGCTACATTGTGTTTATGCTTTTTATTCGGAAGCTTATTTGGGACACATGGAATATTCAGCATATTACAAGACATGATATCGCGCCAGAGGAGGTAGAAGAAATTTGTCATAATTTACCTTTGGTGCTTCGGGGACAACAAAAAGGACGCTTAGTTCTTATCGGATTAACCGAAGGAAACAGAATGATTGCAGTAGTGCTTGAAGTAAAAGAGTATGGAAAGTATTATCCTGTAACTGCCTATGAACCTGATGTTTCCGATAAAGCACTTTATAATAGATTAAGGGGAGGTGAAAATAATGAAGAAGAAAATAAGTAAAATTCCACAATTTAAAAGCAAAGAGGAAGAAGCACGATTTTTTGAAACTCATAGCATCTCTTCCTTTCAGAATGAATTTAAAACAGTCAAGGCTCGTTTTGCAAAAAATTTGTCAGAAGGACTTCATATCAGACTTGACCCGGACGCATTAATGGAATTACGGAGTGAAGCAAAGGAGAAAGGTATTGGCCCTACAACTCTTGCAAGGATGTGGATTATGAAGCAATTAAGCTCATCCCGACACTAATAAAAACCTTGTGTCAATTCTGTAATTCTGATATAAAATTGTCTATGTCGGTGTTCGAAAGAACAAAGTTGTGGTTCACAAATTGTCCTTTGGAGACATTCCATTCTTCATTTAGCTTGAAGAGGGGCGCTAATTTAGGTGTTCCATTTATCAGATCATCATAGGTTGGTCTTTCTTCAAATACCAATCCGAACATAGCAGCTTTTTTTAGTGGATCTGAGCCTTCTAAGAGCAGACTGTGTAGGTGTTCCATGTAGTATCTGACATAGTTCATCAAGGTTTCAATTTTTACTTGCTCATCCTCTTTGATATTCCGTTTTTGCATTAGCTCAACTTTTTCACTC
>JAUYLM010000070.1 GCA_030698965.1 bacterium | reverse complement strand
CAGTGATGCCAATTGATTTCAATATCCCTTCTGGATGATCTTTAAGTACACTTAAAGCCTTTTTTTTATATTCAGGACTATTAGCCAAAGTTATCTTATTGCCAGAAGATTCTTCTACAGTGACAAATTTCTTCACTTCATCATTGAAACTCGTACCATTTTCTAGAGAAAGAACGGAGGGCACGAGATACACATTGAGATTGTATGCAGGCTGGGCAGTCATCCCGATGACTCCGAATTCATGATAATTCCAATAGAACCACGGAGACAATGAGACGAGAAAAATTCCTGAAAAAATAGCGGCATGTGCGAGAAGTTTGGCCATGGAAAAGATTTTTCTAAAATTCCAGAGGATAAGAAGGACAAGGATAATGGGCAAATACTGGACGGTAGTCTTTGTGAGTGTCGCCAAACCCAGGACAAAGGAGCTCCAGACTAGAGTGCGCACACTTCCTTTCTCTAAGTATCTTAGGAAAATAAGGATAAATATCAGGAAGAGGAATATGAACAGAGTCTCTGTGTAAAAAATAGAAGAAAATAATACAAGCTACGGTTCAAAAGCAAGAAGAATTCCAACGAACATGGCAATACTCCTGCTCGGATTTAGACGGAGCGATATACGACGACCCAGAAAAGGAATGCAGGATCCTATTAGCATTTGAATAATTATTACGGCCCAAAAGCTTCCTGTCGCAAGCAAAATTCCGGAAATGAAATAAATGTAGAGTGGCGTACGCAATGCCTGCGGACGAAAAGGCTCTTCAGTATCCCAAGTAAAGCCATTTCCTTTTATCAGACTCTGAGATATCTCGTAGTATCCGTCATCACCATGAATAGTTCCGATAAGATCTCCTTTTGAAGCGTCAAAATTCACCATGAAAAGAGCCAGCCGTGCGCATAGCGCCAGACCAAAGACAAGCAGATCAATCCTGTATTTACTTAAAAAAGCTTTCATAAATTTTTATTTATAAAATCAGCAATGGCTTTTGCCCTGGCCGGCCAGCTGTGATTCCGAGCCAATGCTTTTGCGGAATGAACTTTCTCCATCGCTTTATCCTGGCTGTGGATCGCTTCTTCCACCACGTTAGCCAGGCTAACAGAATCATCAGGCGTAAAGAAAAAAACTTCCCTGGAACTGACGATTTCCTGGATCGAGGGGATCGAAGAAGCGACGATAGGAACTCCGCTTGCCATATATTCGAACAGCTTCACGGGTGAAGTCTCATATTTGGAGGCGGACTCTTTTGCGGTATTCGGCAGAACAAGAACATCGGCTGACTTCAGATAAAGAGGAATTTTTGAGTGATCCTGGTGGTCAAGAAAAAATACTTTTTGTATTTTTCTGTCAGCAACGAAACACTTCAATAATTCGCGGTCCTCCTTCGTACCTCCGACGAAGTATATACAGGTGTCTTCTGGCATGTATTGCCCGGCTTCAGCCAGAGTATAGACACCCTTCCAAGGAAAAAGATGTCCTGTATAGAGAGCTATTTTTATATTGGTCGGTAAACCCAGTCTTTCTCGGGCTTCCTCTTTAGAAACCTCAATATCGAACATTTCCGAAGAAACGGCGTTCGGCTGGCGAAGCATTTTTTCACCAGGAAATGCGTAATTTGACGCAATGGCATTTTGCTTGTAAGTGTTTGTAACTATGAGTCCAGACGCTCTTTCCAATACAATTTTGTTGACAAAATGGTGCTTGCTTTCATAGAAGTCATGGATTTCCACGAAGATTGGAAGTTCAGACAGAGAAGGCAGGACAAAGTTGCGGATATCGTGTCCATAGAGAATAATGGCAGGACCATCCTTCTTCACCCGGCAAAGGCTCAGAGATACGGATATATTGAAGGTAAACACCATCAATATGAATCCTATTTTTCCAAAGATATGCATCAGACTCAAACATGGGAGACGGCGTATGGTAAATCTCTCCTGAATTCCATACTTCGTAAAAGGATCGATTCCGGAAAATTCTCCATTCGGACGTCTTGGAATCCAAAGTTCTACCGAGAACCCCTCTTGAATAAAGCCTTCACAAGTTTTCATGATAAGAGGCGTCATGGTTTTCTCTGAAGGAAAGCGCCAATGGCTGATATAAATGATTTTTTTCATCTTTTATGAGCGAGAATTCTCTTATGTTTTTTGCCTTCAAAAATCGTATCAATTTCGCCGAATTTCTCCTCAAGCAATTTCTCTCCATCTGTTCCCTTTCTGACATCCACTATCATTGTCCCCCCGTTAGACAAAGCTCCGTACGCCTCCTCCAGATACGTGCTGATAGGATAATGGAAACCCCAGGAAATCAGAGAAATAATGAGATCAAACTTCTTTCCGGGAAAAAAGGAAGGTCCGGAAACTTCCTGGGTATAAATATTTTCTTCTTTCACGCCGTTGGCATTGAGCAGTCTTTTCGCGGTTTCAAGGGAATTATAATAAGCAGCCTCCTTTTCGATTCCATAATAAACCTTTGAATTGACTTCGGACTTATCTAGAAGATGGAGATGTGGAGATACTCCCATTTGTGCATAATGCTTATTAAACATGATATCGATTCCTCCAACACCACATCCAATATCAAGAATATTTTTAGGATCAAGAGGTAGGTATTTTTTTATAATCAAATATTCCCTTTCCATATCCAGGGAAAAAAGTTTTTTTGTCCTTCCGGGAAAGAGCGCGGCCTCGAGCTTTACCGCTACATTGTATATCGGCACACGCTTATTCATCACAATACGCAAAAGTCGGGGGCGTGAAGTATATACGGAAAAGTCAGTTCTCTGAAAGAGTATATATTTCAGAGCATTGTTGGGAATGTTAAGCATGGTTGGCATTATACCAAATCTTTCAAGAATATTCTGTGCTCTCATCTCCCATGTATATTCTCTAACTTTTACCCTGGCTTTTTCCGCCAGAATCTCTGCTTCTTTTCTATTCGCGAGTATTCTCTTCAGCGCGCTGGCAAGCTCCGACGGCGAATCCGGAGCAATACCGAAAGCGCAATTCCCCACAACTTCTTCCAGAAGATCCAGCTTGGTGTATACGACCGGTACTCCGCTCGCCATGTATTCATAAATCTTCATAGGAAAACCGTATTCTCGAAAATGCGGTTTGTCGGGATATGGGATGATCAGCGCATCCATTGCCTTTTCGTATTTAACTACACCTTTAAAATCCTGAAACGGCCTGAAAATACATCTATCAAAAACCCTGTTCGAAACGGCGAATTCCTCATAAAATTTTATCTCATCCGGTCTTCCACCGACAAAGACCATTATATAATCCGCGGGCAGATGCGTGAGTGCTGAAATCATGGTAGAAATACCTTTTTCCATGCCCATAGTTTTGAAAAGGCCGATGTAACCGGCGAGAAATTTATCTTTCGGAAGATTTAACTCTTCCCTCACCTTCTCCTTATCAACTTTCTCTTCATATGGAGCAAGATCGACTCCACCGTAAACAGTGTGTTGATTCCCTGTTGGCGAGAATGTTCTAATAGCACTCTCCAGTTTCTTAGAAGTAGTGGATGAATAATCAACATAACGTGCTATAAACCTATCCTTCCATGTTCTAGAAACCAGGTGCCAATCGGCGCATATATTTATCCGCAAAAAGACGGTTCTCCAGAAAATCAAGGTAGCAAGGAGATTGAAATCATTACAAAAAAATACTACTGGTTCCCCTGGGCACTTCTTTGGCCTTATATTCCTCAGATAAAACCAAGGTAGCCAAAAGAAAAAGACGGAAGTTTTTTTAAAGAAGAATGGAACGTAAATGCTAGTAGAAAAAAGCTCTGGCAGTGCATCTTTTGCTGTATTCACTGTGGTAAATGTAAAATCTTTCCCTAATTTTCCCTGAAAAGCATACGCCAACTTACGCACATAATGGTGGTCTGCGGTATTTCCAGGATATTGCTTAGCAGTTAGGTATATCAATTTCATATGGATTTGCGTGCAGAAAATATATATCCTAGTGGGTATCTAGAAGTGATATCTGGCCTGACTCTTAGCCACGCCTTATCAAGGAAATAACATGGCAAAAATAACAATACCTTTAAAAAAGAGGGAAGATAGAGAACTATATTATTTAAACCAACACACATTGGACCAATCCCAACTTCTCGAACTTCGATCTCATGGAAATCCTCGAGAATTTTCCTCAGTGCTTCTTTGGTATATCGAAAATAATCATGTGGATCAGGATGATAATTTATGAAGAAAGGTACGAAGCCTATTAGCTGTCCTCCTGGCTTAAGTATCCTGCGCATTTCGCTTACCAGAAAATTATAATTATATACATGCTCCAGGACATTCATACAGAGAATCACATCAGCATCATGGGCATTTTCAGGCAGGTTGTCCGTCTCAAAATCAATACCATTCAAAGAACCGTCAATAGGCACAATATCTGTTCCAGGTTCAATTCTCATATAGAGAAAATAATCTGGGGACCTTCCCCCTCCTATATCCACAACCTTTCCACGAATCGAGTAGCGCACCAATCCATAATTCATCATAACTCTGAGGATACTCTGGCCTTTTGATATTTTTTGTGCGATTTTTATAAACATGTCATGTCATTTAATATGATACGATAAACGCCCCATGAGCTTCTCCAGCGAGTGGTTATCCGTCACTATCTCCCGGAAATCTATACCTTTTGCTGCTTTTTCTTTTTGAGGAAGATCCAGGATCTTCTCGAGCTTGTTCGCCAGGTCAGCGGCATCCCTTTCCTTGAATATGAAATTCTCCGGCACGACGCCATAGAGGCTCTTGCTTGAGGCGAGGATAAGAGTTTCGCATGCCATTGCCTCGAATATAGTCTTGTCATACAAACCGCTGGGAGACAGATTTATTGAGACCTCGTGGGCATTGTACACATCAACAGTCTCGCGATTCTTTATGCCTGGATGGAAAGAGACTCTTTCAGAAATGCCGGATTCAACCACCGCGCTCCGCAGGGATTCATAGTATTCCTTGTCCTGAGGAAGAGGATCTCCGTAAAAGGAAGCTGTGAAGTCGACTCCTTTCTCATGGAGAATAGCGAGAGCCCTGCCCAATATATCTGGCTTCTTGATCGGCGCTATTCTTCCCAGGAAAAGGATAGATCGCGGATTTCTTGCAATCCCGCCTCCCCTGCTGAATGTATCCGTATCGATGCCGACAGGCATGATATAGGTCTTTTTGTATCTTGCGGTATAGGAGAATTCCGAAGTGCAGAAGACTTTGTCGCACAGGCGCACGGCAATCTTCGTCATAACTCCTCCGGAAACGTGGTTGCGCCACATGTATATTTTTTTCTTGAGTATCTTCCAGACAATGGAACCGAGGACCACATATTGCTGATTCATATGGACAAAGACAGCGTCATAATTTCTCTTCTCTGTTAATACATACCAGTAGAAATGTATCAGGTATTGCAGGCGAGACTGCCTCTCCTCTTTTCCCAGAGAAAGGACTTTGACATTTTCCGGAAGGCTACTTTCACCTTTTTCAAGGCAGATGACGACTACGGAGTCGAAGCGCTTCGCCAGCCCCTCGATCCACTTATGGAAAAATCCCAGCACTGGGTCGTCCTTGTTCACTTTCTGAGTGATTATCAGGATGTTTCTAATCTCTTTATTCTCCTGTTTTTCCTCTGGAAAAATAATATACCTATAGACAAAAAAACAAACGGCGGCCACGGCGAAGATCGCTATGATCTGGGCGACGGATGGATGTATGCTTAGCAAATCAACAAAAACAAACATCCAGAAGGCGGTAAGGGCGACGCTCAGAGCAAAGAGGATTCCGTACATGGCAAACTGCCGGCGGATATTCTTTTTTGACCTGGCCTGGAAAGCATAGTACTTCTGAAGAAAAAATCTGATGAAGAAGGAAATGGCATTGGATATGACTGCGGCCGTCAGATAATACGCCCCCGCGAAATATACGAGCGAGTTAAAGACCAATACATCACACAATGAAGCCAGCCCTCCCGCCACTCCATACCGGAAAATAGTCGATCCGAAAAATCTCTTGAGCAATCTCATATTGACTGAATGATACCATATGCCATGGAGATGGAGTCAAAACCGACAATCTTTGCCCCCATTTCCCTTGCCACCCCCACATCGGTAGAGACGATCCTGCATCCCGCGGCATTGGCCTCGACAAGAGTCATGCCGTAGCCTTCATACCAGGACGAGACGAGAAAACAGTCGCAGGTTTTATAATATGAAGCCATATCATCTATCCAGCCTTCGAATATTACAGGCAAGCCCTTGGCAATATCCTTCAGGTAACCCTCCTGGCTTCCTGAGCCGACTATTACAAGTCCGGCACCAGGGTTCTTCGTAAGAACAATTTTGAAAGCCTCTATGGCCATGTCAATATTTTTTTCTTTTTCGAGACGGGAAGCCATCAGGATGATTTTTGAGAATTGAGGATACTTTTTATGCAGGTCGGTAGATATCGGAGCATTTTTTATTTTATCTGTATCTACAAAAATCGGCCTGATTTCTATTTTTGATTCATCTACATATTTAGTGATATATTTTTTTATCCTTTCGGACACTACCCTCACATGATCAGCCTTTCGAAGTGTGTAGGGAACAATCAGGCTTCTTATCCACTCCAGTTGACTGAAGCGCTTGAAATACGGACTGCCTATGTCCGTATGTATTTGTATCTCCAAATTTTCATCCTTTTTCACAAGTGCCCCTACTAACCCTGTTTCAAAAGGATCCTGGCAGGTTATATGGGTTATTCCCTTTTTCTTGGCGATGAATTTTCCCAATTTTATTGCATCAAAAACATAGAGCCACTTTGAAATGGATCTTGTGGGATATGCCCAAACATTCGAGCCCAGTGGAGTCTCTGAAAACACTTTATCGGCAAAGACTATGATATGCACTTCTTCGTACTGCCTGGCATATTCGATCTGCCGGAGAGAGACGGCGCTCCCCTTTTCAAATATTTTTTGGTCTGTTGATATCATCAGCAGTTTCATAAGGTGTTCAGCGTCTCCCGGGCGATGTCTTCCCAGGTGTGGGTAAAATTAAAATTCCTTATTTTTTCGGCCTGAGCATCATAGTTTTCCTTTTTGCATAGCCACAATATTTTTTCTTTTATGTCATTTTCAGCCTTAGGATTAACCGTAATCGCGATTTCTCCTATGCGGTCCATCAGTCCGTTCTCTTCCGTAATTATGAATGGTTTATTATACCTGATTGCTTCCAATATCATATTCGGACTGATATCTCCTAGCGATACGAGAATCACGGCATAGCACTCGGATATTTTCTTCATGAACTCGTCATGGGAATAATTTTTCAGATCAAGCTTTGCTTCCTCTATTCCCTCAAATGACTTTTCCAAAGTTGCTAGATTCTTCCATTTGATCTTGCGCGTACCGGCAATGAAATTCTTCTCAGCCGGCGGAAGGCTCGGCATCTTTTCCCCGTAATAGTTTTCAATAATCTTTATTCTCAGAGCCTTGATTCCGTAGGGACCGGTCCATATATCCTTCTGCCAGTTTGTACTGAAAATCAAAGTCTTCACATGGTGCAGTGTCCATTTTGTCAGCCAAAAAATAATTTTTTCTTTTCTAGACCACTTCTCCTTGGGCATATTGTAGAAATCTTTTAGCAAAACAAGATCACCGGTCCTTTCCACATACCCTTCCCATAGAAAGTCTCCGCCGCTTCTGAGCACCATCTTTTTAACAAAAATTACTGCGGCCAGAGCCGATGGCAATCCGACGCTGAATGTATCCAGTGCATAAATGAAATCCGACCGGAGAACAGCCGGGATAATTTTTAGAAAATAATAGAGATGCCGGATGCCTGTCGGAAGATTGTGCTCGAGACCATAGGTCTTCACTTTTACGCTGTGGCCCATCTTTTCCCACTCATTCTTCAAGTTTTCGGCATATTTCGCCGGACCGCCAATGGCCGGTGGATATATGCCTGTGGCGATTAGGATTCTCATAGTCTTGCAAATATACCCCTCATTTTGTCCGCTATCAAGTCCCAACCGTATTTCTCCTTCACCATAGCTCTGGCGTTACTGACTAAAGATTCACATAACTCCTTATCTTTCATTAATACATCCACTTTTTCTGCTATGCTTTCCGGTTCTTCTGCCTTGCAAAACAGGCCGGTTCTGCCATCGAACAGGAAATCGGGAATGCCTCCCACTGGCGTAGCGATAACCGGTAGACCTGCCGCCATTGCTTCGATAAAAGAAATACCAAAACCTTCGGAGAGTGAAGGCCTGATAAAAATATTTGAAGCATGGAGGTATATCGGCATTTCGCGATGAGGCACAAAACCGACATATCTGACGCGCTCGTCGAGCTGTAGGAGTGAAGTTTTTTCTTTAAGCATATCTT
>JAUYLM010000056.1 GCA_030698965.1 bacterium | reverse complement strand
GGAAGAAGAGTAGAGCTTGGCTTTTGAGGTTCTACCATTGACTTCAGCAATTTCTCCGATGAGGATATCACCGCGGGCATATACCCTATCGCCTTTTTTCAATCCCTTATCATCACCAATATCGAGAATAAAGACATCATAAGCGGACACGGGAGGCTTCTTCAGTATTACCGCCAAGAGTTTGTCCGATTTTTCTGTCCTTCCAAACAGCTCTTTCAATTCCTCATTTTCCTTCTGTAGAGCGACGACTCCTGCGTAAAATATTGGCTTGTTCTGCTCATCGGACTTTCCAATAGTCCAGAACGGACTAGCGATCATGGTAAAGAAAGAAGAAAGAGCCTGGGGAGCGAAGAAATAAAGCGCAAATAGGATGACCGCGGCGGACAGGACTATTTTCAATGAAAAAGGAAAGAAATTTCTGTACCTGCCGTTTCTGCTAATTAGCGGTTCGTAATTCATCTTCGTTTTGTATTAATACATCCTGATATTTTTCTATGTCCTCAAGTATGATGCCCGTGCCTCGCGCTATGGCAGTCAGAGGATCTTCCGCAATATATACGGGAATTTTCAGTACTGATGAAAGCAGAGAATCCAATCCCTTTATCAAAGCCCCTCCTCCGACCAGATGAACTCCTCTGTGCATGACGTCGGCAAGTATTTCCGGAGGAGTTGTTTCCAGGACTTCTTTCGCGGCTTCTACCAGGTTGTCTATGGATCCGGACATCGCTTCGCGTATATCAGAATCCGTGATGACCACTTCCCTCGGAAGCCCGGTGATCATGTCCCGTCCGCGTATAGTCGTCTCCAATGCTTCCCCTGGAACGACGGCTCCCGCCGCGATCTTTATATATTCAGCTGTCTTTTCTCCGATCAGGATTTTGAATTCATTCCTGATGTACGACATTATATCAGAATTGAGCTTGTCTCCGGCTATCTTTAGATTCTTTGACCTCACTATCCCGCCAAGTGAAATAACCGCAATATCAGTCGTGCCTCCGCCAATGTCTATGATCATGCTCCCTATAGGCTCGAATATTGGAAGGCGGATGCCGATCGCTCCAGCCATCGGCTCTTCCACTATGTATACTTCCCTTGCCCCGGCATTCTTCACCGCGTCGCGCACGGCCCGCACTTCCACGCTCGTCACTCCGGACGGCACGCCGACTACGACTCTCGGCCCAAGCATCTTTTTTGAATATACCTCGGCTTTTTTCATGAGATAAGAGATCATCTCTTCGGTGACTTCAAAGTCGGAGATGACTCCGTCCACGAGAGGCCTGACGGCTAGGATATGGGCAGGGGTTCTGCCGAGCATATTCTTTGCTTCGGTCCCGATGGCCAGAACCCGTCCGGTTTTCTGATTCACCGCGACTACAGACGGCTCATTTACCACGATTCCCTGCCCGCGCAGATAGACAATAGTATTGGCAGTTCCCAGATCAATGCCGATATCGCTTGAAAGATATGGATATATTTTCTTCTTGAGTTCCTCCAGATTCATGGGTACACATTACCACAAAAGACTGGCGGAAAACACTTGACACAAGCCGTCTATTTAAAGCCGAAGGTTCTTATGAATTCTTCCTGAGAAACCTTATGGACTTCGCCTGTTTTTCTGTCTTTTACCTCCACCACATTTTCTGCAATAGTTTTTTCGCTTATCACTACCCTGACTGGAATTCCAATCAGATCGCTGTCTGCGAATTTTTCTCCGGCACGCAGGTCGCGGTCGTCATAAAGGACTTCGATACCCTTCCGAGCGAGCTCCACATAAAATTCGTCGGCTGCTTTCGAAGCCTTGTTCTCTTTATCATTCAAAAGAATAAGATGTATATGGAAAGGGGCGATGGACATCGGCCATACGAGTCCTTTTTCGTCAGAAAGAATTTCGGCTACTGTCCCCATCAAGCGGCCGGAGCCTATCCCATAACTTCCCATTATTACGAATTTTTCTGACCCTGTTTCATCTTTGTATTTCAAATTCAGAGATTCTGAAAAACGGGTTCCGAGAGAAAATATATTTCCGACTTCAACGGCCTTTTTTTCTACGAGGCTGGATTTATCAAGGCCAAGGTCTCCAAGAACTTCATCATTCAAGACTTCCTTATTGATCGCTATTTTCTTCTCTTCACTCACAAATATAGTATCCTCTCCCGCTTCCGTAAGCGTCTGGAATTCATGGGAATATTTTGAGAAAGATCCTCCGGAAGCAAATGTGACATATGTCCTATCTCCAATCCCGACTTCATTGAATATATTGCCATAGGCTTTCTTTGCTTTTTCATAGAATTCCTCATGCTCTTTTTCATCTTTTGAAAATGAATACAGATCCTTCATTAGAAATTCCCTTCCTCGCATGATCCCGCTTTTTGCCCGAGTCTCGTTTCGAAACTTTGTCTGGAACTGATAAGCGTATATTGGAAGGTCGCGGTAAGAGTCAACATACTCTGTCATGAGAGCAGTCAGAGGCTCTTCGTGCGTAAAGCCGAGACCAAGCTCAGCTTCATTTTTCAATTTAGTCTTGAACCAAATATCCACGATTCCGTCATCCCATCTGTTAGTAGCCTCCCATAGATTTTTATCCTGAAGAGCTGTCAGGCTCATTTCCTGACCGCCGATCGCATTCATTTCTTTTCTGATGACCCCTATAATTTTATTTAAAACTCTGAAGCCAAGCGGGAGCATGGAATACACTCCAGCCATTTCTTTGTGTATGAATCCCGCACGGATCAAGAGTTCCGCATTTTTTGCAACTTCATCCTTCGGCGCTTCTTTGCGTGTCTTTGTAAATAGTTGAGATTGTTTCATTTCCTTAATCCTATCTTAAAAAACCCTACTCCACAAACAACTTCGCCACATCCCTGTAGGTCACCACGATCATCAGCAGGATAAGAAGGATGAAGCCGATCGCGTTTATGGAGTTCGCCACCACCGGCTTTATCGGCCTTAGGATGACGGCTTCTATCAATACAAATAAGATTCTTCCACCGTCCAGCGCCGGAAACGGCACGAGATTCAATACTCCGAGGTTTATTGAGATTAAAGCCGTAAACAAAAGCAGATATGTGAAGCCCAGGCTCGCTGCGTCTCCGACCAACCCGGCGATCCCTATAGGACCAGTGACGGCAGACAGGCTGGAGGTGCCCCTAAACATCCCGACCACAAGATCGTAGATTCCGACCGTCACGGCTTTTATCATATGGACAGAGAAGCGCGCGCTCTCAACTATCGCCAAATGGACAGGCAGTTGCAGGGTAGCGACCTTATCCATAGCGATGCCGATGGCGTATTTGCCTTCGACGATTCCCTCTTTGGCAACTATTGCCTTGTCATTTATTTTCACTTCCCGTCCCCCGCTTTCTCCTATGTATTCCTGAACCTCTTCCACGGAACTGAAGCCGGATATTTCTGCGCCGGTCTTTAGTCCGGCTTTTTCGGCAGGAGATCCCGGCTCGACATATGTGATGACGACGCGTGGATCCGTCATTCTGTCAGGATATTTTGAATAGCTGTCAACGGAAGCCGGGACACCTGACATGAAGGCGATGGAGATGATTATCCAGGCAAAAACAAAATTAAAAAAAACTCCGGCAGCCAGGACCATGATCTGCTGCCACTTTGGCTTATTGACGAAACTCCTGGAGCTTTCCGGTCCGCTGATGGATTCGTCGTCAGGATTTTCTCCGAAGATCTTCACGTATCCCCCGAAAGGGATGATGTTGAGCGCGTAGGTAGTCTCCCCCCTAGTCCACCTCAAAAGTCTGGGGCCAAATCCGATGGCGAATTCGCTCACCTTTATCCCGCATGCCCGCGCGGAAAGGAAGTGCCCAAGTTCATGGACAAAAATCAGAACCGCCAAGACTATTAAAAATATGATGACAGTCATTTAGCTTAATATTTCTTTTTCCTTTTTTTCGTATAAATCTTCCAGCTTCTTGTTGCCTTCATCCACCAGCTTCTGAGCATCGTTCTTGTGGCGGTAAACATCGTCCTTCCCCAGTGAGCCGTCCTTCTCCTTCGCCTGGAGGTCTTTCATGATTTCATCCCGGGCAACTCTGACTCTTTTCTTGCCATCCTCCAGCCTTTCCTTTGCCATCTTTACTATATCCCTTCTGCGGTCCTCCGTAAGTTCCGGGAAATTGACCCGTAAGCCTTTGTCGTCAATCGAGACAGAAACTCCGAGATCAGCCAATGTAATAGCTTTCTCTATATCCTTTGCCTGGGAAGCATCCCATGGAGTGATGCGTATAGTACGCGCTCCTTCCGTCGTGACTGACCCTACCTGTGAAAGCGGAACGGGCGTGCCGTATGATTCCACCCTTACGCCATCCAGAAGCGCCGGGCTAGCCTGTCCCGTCCTGATGCCTGAAAATTCTTTTTTGAGCCACTCCTCTGCGCCCGCTATTGATTTTTTGAAATTTGAAAAGTCGTAAGCCATGAGAATAGTATATATTATGCATCCTACAAACTCAATGCTACAAATTCCAGAAGCTGTTTCACCGATGGCGACCTGTCCTGCATATAATCACGAGCCTTGAGAATTGCCCGCAAAGCCTTTTTATTTTTCTCAACCCCATTTTCCGCGACCGCGGACTCCAGCGCTCCCAGAAATTCTATTGCGTAGCTTTTTTCCAATTCTTCATCGCTAATCTTTTTTGCAATGTCATCAACAAAGGTAATTTTTTCCTTCATGGAAAGCTTTAGAAATTTTTTTGCTTCGCTCAGATCCTCTTCTTTTTCGCCCTCTATGATTTGTAGCCTAGATTTAAGTGTTGGCAAAAGAAAACCAGAGGACGGTGCCAAAATAAAAAAGTAGCTGTTCTGGTTCGGTTCCTCAAAAATCTTTAGCAAAGCATTCTGCGCTTGAACTGTCATGCTTTTGCATTCTATTATAAAAATCCTTTTGCTGTCTTCGGCAAAACTTTTTGATGAATGTATTTCTTTTATCCTTCTGCTCTCATCTATTGTAAAAGTTTCGTATTTCTCATGAAAAAAGTCGGGATTTCCCCTGACTGCTATTTTATGTTCTTTTTCCAAAGTGACTAAAATTTGGTCACTTTTCACATTGACGAGACAATAGGCATGATGATCTATCTTCATCTTTTCGAAATTATGCTTTTCTTATAAGTTTCCAGATGATCCAGCGCTATACCGGTTCCCTTTGCGACGCAATAGAGGGCGTCATCGGCAAGCTTTGCCTTTACTCCCGTCCTTCGGAAGACCAGTTCAGGAAAATTGCGGAGCATGGAAGTGCCTCCGGTCATTATGATCCCGTAGTCTATGATATCGGAAGCGAGCTCGGGAGGAGTCTCCTGCAGGACGTCCTTCATCGCCTTTATCATGTCGCGAAGTTCCTTTGAGATTGCCTTGACCACTTCATTCGTCTTGAGCTCGGTAGAACGCGGCAAGCCGGTTATGAAGTCCCGACCTTTTATCATCATGGAAAGCTCCTGCTCCAGGGGAATGGCGGAGCCTATGTTTATCTTTATATCCTCTGCCGTCTTGTCGCCGATTGCCAGATTGAAAGTTTTTTTTATATAGTCGGAAATAGCCGCGTCAATGCGGTTGCCGGCGCATTTAACTGAGGTGGAAGTCACGATCCCGCCCAGAGAAATCACGGCAACATCGGTAGTCCCTCCTCCTATATCCACCACCATGTGGCCACGCGCCTCATGTATGGGTATGCCGGCGCCGATGGCCGCGAGGATCGGCTCCTTTACGACATACGCGCTCTTGGCCCCGGCTTTTATTGCCGCCTCTATGACCGCGCGCCTCTCCGTGGAGGTTATCCCCGCCGGAACGGAAACCATGACTTCGGGTTTAAAGATATTCCATCTTCCGAGCGCTTTGTCTATGAAATATCTCAGCATGGCTTCTGTCACGCGGTAGTCCGCGATCACTCCGTCCTTCATCGGACGGTATGCGATGATGCTTCCGGGAGTGCGGCCGATCATCTCCTTTGCTTCAGCTCCAACCGCCAGTATTTTTTTATCCTGTTCGGAAACAGCCACGACAGATGGCTCATTGAGGACTATGCCTTTCTTAGGCAGAAACACGAGGGTATTCGCAGTTCCGAGATCTATTCCTATTTTTTGGTTGAAGAAAGACATGGAGATATGTAGAGCCATTATATGCTTAGTTTTCCACATTTTCAAATTTGCAATGATATAGCGTATATGCTATATTCACATTATGAAAAGAATGAAAGAAAATTCGAGAAAAATCGGGAGCGTGATCAGCCGCATACGCGAGGACGAAAGGATGACCCAGGCAGACCTTGCAGAAAGAATCGGGACGAAACAGAGCGTCATCGCGCGCATAGAAAAAGGAGAGCAGAACTTGAGCACGGAGACTCTGTCGAAGCTGAGCGATGCTCTTGACCGCCAGATCGTCGCCCTGGCTCCCCAGGGAACGATAAATTTCAAAATCGAAGGAGGTCGGAAGCTTTCCGGAAACATCCATGTCCGGTCTTCGAAAAACGGAGCTGTCGGAGTCATGTGCGCTTCCCTTCTGAATAAAGGAGTTACTATAATAAAGAACGCCCCTAAGATCGAGGAAGTCTATAGAATCGCCGAAGTGCTCGAGAGTATCGGAGTGAAAGTTGAATGG
Organism: bacterium; assembly: GCA_030698965.1. Taxonomy (GTDB): domain Bacteria; phylum Patescibacteriota; class Minisyncoccia; order Phycocordibacterales; family PALSA-1337; genus CAIOGI01. Next base: position 659 of record JAUYLM010000056.1, on the reverse strand, counting down.
AGAAAAGATGATTTGATAATTACCCCTCCAAAGAAAATTGAGGTAGGAAAGATTGATAAGGAAAGCGCCGCTCGCACCAGAAGCGCGATGATGGTAATGGGGTCATTGATACATGAATTCAAGAAATTCTCCCTTCCCCAAGCCGGAGGCTGCAGGCTGGGATCCAGGACAGTGAAGCCATTCTTTTATGCGCTGGAAAATCTGGGAGTAAAGATAGAAACAAGCTCGGAGAAATACGAAATAGAGCATAGCGGCCTCAAACCGTCGGAAATCGTCCTCTACGAAGCCGGCGATATGGTTACGGAGACGGCACTGATGGCAGCGGCAAAAATTCCGGGAAAAACAGTCATCAAATTCGCGTCTGCCAATTATCAGGTACAGGACGTCTGCTACTACCTGGAATTGCTCGGAGTAAAGATAGAGGGCATTGGAACATCCACTCTTGCCGTCCATGGAAAAGAAGAAATCAATGTGCGCGCAGAATATACCGTTAGCGAAGATCCGATAGAAGCCATGTCTCTCATCGCTACAGCAATTGTTACCAAGTCATCCATAACGATAGAGAGATGTCCCATCGATTTTCTAGAACTCGAGCTTTTGAAGCTTGAAAAAATGGGATTTAAATACAAGATCACAATAAGGTACAGTGCGGGAAATGG
>JAUYLM010000043.1 GCA_030698965.1 bacterium | reverse complement strand
TCCAAGCTGTTCATATATTCTTTCAAATTCTTTCTTTGACAAGTCTATGCATTTTTTCCAAATCTCCTGTATTTCCCCGTTGCCACCGTTTTCAAGCTCCTGGAACTTTACTCTCGCCATATCTTCAAGGGAATTATCATTTTCAGCCTCGGTATGGAAACGCACGTAAAGGCCGGCCAGGTCCTTTATTGGAGATTCGCTTTTTTCAATCTTTCCGATATCTCCCCACTTTTCCAGAGCGACCAGAAGCTTCCCGAACTGAGTTCCCCAGTCTCCCAGATGATTATCGCGGACAACGGTATAGCCCAGCGAGTCCAGAATGTTTGCGATAGCATCACCGATGATCGTTGACCGCAGATGACCCACGGTAAAAGGCTTGGCAATATTTGGCGAAGAATATTCCGCCAATATGGTTTTTCCCTTTCCGATTTCCTGCCTGCCATAGTCATTCTCTCTTTCCAAAATTTCCTGAATACTTTTTACAAAATACTTTCTGGAAAGATTTATGTTTATGAATCCCGGTCCGGCAAGACTGACCGAATCCACACTTTCAGGCGGATACCTCATAAATTCTTCGATAATCCTCTCCGCCAGTTCTTTCGCGCCTGTTTTCAGTTTTTTCGAATATACCAGGGCGACATTTGAAGAAAAATCCCCATGAGTCAGCTCATCAGGGTGCTCAATATGCACGGCAGGGTCTTCTATTCCGGCCTTTTCCGAGGCTCTGCGCAGGCCTTTTCTTATTTCCTCTATCATCTTCATATTCTAGCATTTATATTGAAAAAATGTCTTTCTGTTGACTTTTCCCGCGCTTCTGGTAGATTAGAGCAGAACCAGCACGAAAGCTAAAAGTCGGCAATGGCAAGCCTGGGGGCCTCAGGTATTCCTCCACCGAGAGTGCCCCAAGAATCAGGGGTTTTTCGACTGTTTCCCCCCTCAAATGATTCACGCCAACCACGTCCCTTTCCGCATTTTGTTCACCAGCGGAAAGGGATTTTTTTATTTTCGCGCCTTTCTGTTTCCTTGCTATTTTTTCCTTAAAATCTTGTCTATTCTCTCCGCGATCTTTTTCATATCTTTCTCTTTCCTGCCTCTCGTAGTCTCAGCAGCTGTGCCGATGCGTATGCCGGAGGGGTCAATCGGCGGACGAGTATCAAACGGAATAGTATTCTCGTTCACTATGATTCCCTCATTTTCCAATCTGTCCGCAGCCTCCCTTCCTCCGAGTCCTTTTCCATTCTGCCAGACATCTATCCTCAATAGATGGGTTTCTGTTCCGCCTTCGATAACTCTCCATCCCAATCGCGAAAGTTCACTTGCAAGAACTTTGGCATTTTTTATGACCTGTCTGGCGTACTTTTTAAAATCCGGGGATGCCGCCTCTTTCAAAGCCACCGCAACAGAAGCGATCTGATTGAAGTGCGGTCCTCCCTGCAAGCCTGGTATGATCGCCTTGTCGATTTTTTTATTTATTCCCCTCTCATCAATTCTGGAAAAAATGAGGGCGGAACGCGGTCCACGCAGAGTCTTATGCGTAGTGGTGGTGACGATGTCCGCATAGGTAAAAGGTGGCGGGTACTCTCCTCCGGCCACCAAGCCCGCGAAATGGGACATATCCACCATGAGTAGCGCTCCTGCAGCATCGGCGATTTCTCGAAACTTTTTCCAATCAACAATATGCGCGTAAGCGGTATAGCCGGCGACGATAATATTTGGCTTCTCTGCTACGGCCATTTTTTTTACCTCCTCATAATCAATAAGTTCGGTTTCCCTGTTCAGTCCGTAGAGAACGGAATTCCAGAATTTTCCTGTCATGGAAACTTTTTGTCCGTGAGTCAGATGCCCCCCATGAGCCAGGGCCATTCCCATGATTTTTTGCCCAGGAGGAACAAGGGCGGAATATACAGCCAGATTTGCCGGCGAGCCGGATAGCGGCTGGACGTTCACGGACCATTTATTTTCAGCGAGACCAAAAAGCTTGAGAGCTCTCTTCTGAGCAAGGATTTCAACCTGATCGGCTACGATCATTCCACGATAATACCTATTGCCCGGATACCCTTCTCCGTACTTATTCGTCAGCTCAGAACCCAGCGCCTCTAGAACATCCTTCGAAACGTAGTTCTCGGAAGCGATCAGATTAATGACGCTCTTCTGCCTCTTCTTTTCTGCGTCTATCAGCTTCTTTATGGCGGTGTCTTTCATGGTATTTTTATTATTTTTTTACTTTCTTTTTTGGTATAAATGGCTTCCTATCTTTTTCATTGAATCCTCCGGCAACCGTCATTTTCGCCACCAATCGAGAGTGCGGATCATAATCTTTTAAGGTCACCATTTCGGGACGGAAGTTTTCAATATCTGTTATATCCTTACTTAACACCAATTTTGGAAATTCCTTCGGTTTTCGTTTCAACTGCTCTTTTACCTGATCAACATGATCGTGGTAGATGTGCGCGTCTCCTAAAGTATGGATGAACTCTCCTGGCTTATATCCCGTGAGCTTGGCGATGACCATTGTCAGCGCCGAGTAACTGGCTATGTTGAAAGGAACACCCAGAAACATATCACAGCTCCTCTGATACAACAGACAGGAGAGTTTGTCGCCGGATACATTGAAATGAAATAGTATATGGCATAAAGGAAAAGACAGTGCGTCGCCGGGCTTGGCCATGGCGTAAAGAAATTGCGGATTCCAAGCCGAAAGAATTGCGTGTTTCCTTTCCGGAAAATTCTTCAATGTATCAATAACCCATTTCAGCTGGTCAATCTTTCTGCCATCCGCGGCTGGCCAGGAGCGCCACTGTTCCCCGTATATTCTTGGCAACTCCCCATGCTTCTTGGCGAATTTCTTGTCGTTTTTAATCTTAAAAACAAATTCTTCAAGTGACATTTTTGGAAAGTCCCCTTTTTCAGCTTTTGCTTTATAAATCTTATACGGGTAATCATTCCAGATCGGAACTCCGTGGTCCACCAGATATTTTATATTCGTCTGTCCCGACATGAACCAGTACAATTCATGCATGATACTATTCCAAGGAACTGTCTTTGTTGTCAGCAAGGGAAAGCCCTTCGAAAGATCGAACCTCATTTGCCGTCCAAAAACACTAGTTAGTCCAATACCTGTATTATGATCATGCTTCTCCACACCATTATCCAAGATGTCCTGAAGAAGATCTAGATATTGATATTCCGGATGTTTTTCTTTTTTCTGGTTTTTTTTCTTCACGGTATTTTTTATTTAACTTTTTTTAAAACCCGGCGGACCTTCCGCTTTATTTCCTCCTCTTTGGGATCGACGAAATGCTGCCAGTCCCGGCCATGGTATCTGCCTGTGGTCTTGTAGTCTTTTTCTGGAGCGCTGGAGAGCTCGGAGAAAAGAATCTGCCCAATCCTCATATTCGGCCTCAGGATTATTGGCAGGCTGTTCAGATTGCACAGTTCAAATGTAATATTCAAAAAATGGCCGGGGTTAATAAGTCCAGCCGTGTTATGTACTATCAAACCAATGCGAGCCAGGCTGCTTTTTCCAGAAAGATGGATTAAAAATTTATCCGAGCCAAAGAAGTCTACGGATGTACCGAGTATGCTTACTCCTGGATGAAGAATGAATGTGGAGTCATCAGGCACAATGATTTCTTTCACTTCAGGGAATATTTTTCTTACCGGGTCAATAGCTACAGTCGACTGCGTATTGTGAGTCATAAACTTGTTTCCAAGCAGGACATCATAACTGGCAGGCTGAAGTCGTGCCTCGTCGAAAGGCTTGATGACGATCTCCCCTTTTTTAACCGCCTTCCTTATATCTGTGTCTGAAAGATACATAATTTTTATTTTTTATTCTATATTAAATGTCTTCTCCGTCCCATAATACTCCTGCCAGTTGGCATTGTAATGCGCGAACATCCGCTCCAGCCTGTCCTGGGCGAGCTCTGCTGCCCCCAGGCTTTCCATCTTTGAGAGAAGGTCATTCTTTACCTCATCGAGAGAATTTTCATCCTGAGTGACTTTTTCAAACTCCGCGAGATATCCATAACCCGCGTTCTTGTCGATGCAGACATGCATGTCTCCGCTCTCATACTCTTCCCTCTCCCGCGACCATTTGGCTTGATACGAGCATCCTGAATCAAGAAGAATCCTATCGAGATCCTCCAGGCTCTTGTCAACAATAGCTTCGAACTCCATTCTCTTTACTCCATTTGAACTCGTATCATCTCCCACGGACGCCTTTATCACGAGAATTACTTTGCCGTCTGCATCCCGAGTCCTCATGGAGATTTTTTTTCCATCGCTCAGTATATGGCTGAAAGACTCCCTCTGCTCCGCAGTAATCAAATTTTCGAGATTTTTCTTAAGCAAACCCAGATCGGAAGGAAGATTGAAATAATGGTTCAGCTGTTTTCCCTTTGAGACAAGCT
>JAUYLM010000014.1 GCA_030698965.1 bacterium | reverse complement strand
AAGCTGGAAAAAGTACAGAAGGAATTCGCCAATTTACTGCTGACTCCCGAGCAGTACAAAGTGCTGAAAGAAAAGGGAACTGAAGCTCCATTTTCCGGAAAATATACATATGAAAAGAAAAGCGGAACGTATAACTGCATTGTTTGCGGGAACCCTCTTTTTTCCAGTTCGGCGAAATTTGATTCCGGCACGGGCTGGCCTTCTTTCGACGAAGCTCTGCCCGGAGCCGTGGAATATAGTGAGGATAATGAGCACGGCATGGCGCGCATGGAAATAATCTGTGCCAAATGCGGATCTCATTTGGGCCATGTGTTTGATGATGGTCCTACGAAGACAGGCAAAAGGTACTGCCTGAACTCTGTTTGCCTGGATTTGGAGGAAGGGAAAAAATAACATGAAAATCGCGGCAGGATTATTGATGTATCGGATGAAAAACGGACAGCCGGAAGTTTTTCTCGTGCATCCTGGAGGTCCGTTTTTCAAAAATAAAGATTATGGAGTCTGGAGTCTTCCAAAGGGACTGGCGGATGAGGGAGAAGATTTGTTGGACGCAGCAAAAAGAGAATTTGAAGAGGAGACGAGTTTCAAGGTCCAGGCGAAAAAATTCATTGAACTGTCACCGGTAGAAAAACCTGGGAAGGTTGTGCATGTCTGGGCATTTGAAGGCGACTGCGATCCTCCTAATGTAAAAAGCAATACCTGCATGGCTGAATGGCCGCCAAGGACGGGAAAGCAGATAGAAATTCCGGAGGTTGATAGGGGCGACTTTTTTACCCTCGATGAAGCGGAGAAAAAACTTTATCCGTATTTGGTGCCGGTGATAGGGAAGTTTAGGAAGGTAGTGGTAATTTAGGGTAAAAATATTGCGCAACAATAAGTCCTATTCACACAATGGGATTTTTTGTTGTCTGCTCAGAAATTCATCGAAAATTCATTAAAAATTCATCAGGAATTCATTTCATATATGTATTCTTAATGGATGTCGGTCAGGAATCTATTCAATACTTGCATAAAAAACACAAGATACAAGATGGAAATAAGCCTTTCAAGGAGTTTCATCTGTACTCCAGGTAATCACATCCAGAAAGTAATTTCTTCCAGTATGAAAACAAAGAAAATCTTTATTACTTCACGATCATTAAAGCATATATATGACAGGCATATTTTTGAAAAGAGAACGCCTGCAGATTTTTATATTCTCCTTTCAAGTTTGAAGGACATGGCTAATAATCCTGATAAGATATACGAAGATAAAATTAGCAAGAGAGGAAGTTATATTTTTGTTAATAAGATAAATAAAAAACTATACGGTTGTATTATTGAAAATGTTAATGCTGAGGAATCAGAAGTTGTTTCTGCTTTCGTCAGTGGAGAAAAGTATTTAAAGAAATTCGCGCTTTTGTGGAGCTAGAGGACGGCGAACCCTCTCTCGTAACATATCGGTTGCCCGATATGACCCGCAGTAGAGCCTTTCTGCATTTTAGCCCCACAAAAAAGCGAATTTATCTATATGATATCGGATATATTTTAATTTAGCAAGGAACAGTCGTTATTACATGCTATCTTGGCTTTTTTATATTGAGGGTATATACTTATTATCCTGACAAGGAGGAATCCAAACCATGAAGGTAAATTCGACAAAATTCCGCTGAATAGGCGGTTTTTTGTTTTTATATGTCGTATTGTATTTTAAAAATGGTAGGTATATAGTTATGGTCTGAAAAAAGTAGAGTTCTAAACTACGCTTCCCGCCACCCATCCCGTACTCCAGCAGATCTGCAGGCTGTAGCCACCGGAAGGTCTTTCAATATTCAGAATGTCTCCGGCAAAGAGGAGATTTGAGAAAAGGCGGGAACGCATGGTTTTGAAATCCACTTCTTCGCAAGCCACTCCGCCTGAAGTAACGATAGATTTGTCCGGTCCAAGAAGGTGGTCAACTGACATTTGTAAATGTTTTAGCATTTCAACCAATCTCAATCTATCTTCGCGTGTCACGCTATGCACCGGCGTTACGGGGTCAATTTTCGCCAATTCGCAGATCGTATTTATCATTCCGGAAGGGACTAGGCCAAGCATACAGTTTTTAAATATCTTATTTTTATTGCTATCAAAAAGATCCTGAAGCTTCGCATTCATCATTCCATAGTCTAATGAGGGGAAGAGATCGATCTGGATTGCAACCGGACCCCACTTGAGAAGTTCGCCAATATCCCGGCTCATATTGATGACCGTCGGACCGCTTATTCCAAAGTGAGTGAAGAGTACCCGTCCTTTCTTACTTAAAATCTTTTTGGAATTTTGATACGCGGATAACTTAATTGAATCCAAAGTAATGCCTTTCAAGTCCTTAACCCACTTATCTTTTATCGCTATTGGCACAAGTGAAGGTTCCGGAATCACTACTGTATGGCCGATTTCCTTCAGCCATGAATATCCGTCTCCCGCGGATCCAGTTTCCGGATGCGAACTGCCTCCAACCGCCAGGATGTAATTCCCGGCTGTGACCGTCTCCCCATTTCCAAGCTTCACGGCCGCAATCTTATTTCCATTTTTTAGAAATCCAGCCACCGGGCTATTCGTTCTGATCTCTGTTTTTTTCAGCCGGGAAGTGAAAATCTGTAAAACCGAAGAGGATTTCTCGTCATCAGGAAAGGCCCTCTTGAGTTCCTCTACCTTTATTTTCAAACCCCTTTTGGCAAAGAAGTCGAACGTATCCTGCACTCCAAACTTCGCGAAAGTGGAGAATAAGAAATTACCGCTCTTGCCCAGCTTGGCTAGAAAGGCTCGGACCTCGAATTCGGCGTTCGTTATATTGCATCTACCTCCTCCTGTGATCAGTAGTTTCTTTCCGAGCTCGTTATTTTTCTCAAGCAGAATAACCGACAAGCCGCGATCTTCCGCCCTGCTTGCCGCCATCATGCCCGCCGGCCCCCCGCCTATTATCGCCAAGTCATACTTCTTCATAGCAGGTATCCTAGCATTCTTGACTTTTTAACACAAATAATATATAATTTTTGAATCACATGAATCCTAAATTCAATAAGCAGTCATATGGAAGCCGACCTCCATTCAAGAAGTCTTATGGCAGCCGCCCTCCGCAACGGAGAGGAGGAGGAAGAGGCCAGGGAATGGGACAGTATATAGATTCTTCCCGATTCATCAATAAAGCCGTTATTACTGAGAAGATAGAGCACTTTGTGCCCGATCATGCTTTTTCCGATTTTCATATTGACGAGAAGCTGAAGAAAAATATAAAGGATAAGGGCTATGTAGATCCTACTCCGATCCAGGACAAGGCAATACCTCATATTCTCCGTGGCGCGGATCTCGTCGGAATCGCCAATACAGGAACAGGAAAGACAGCGGCTTTTCTCATTCCACTCATTAACAAAGTCTTGATTTCCCGAAACACCCCTCTGCCTAATAGGGTGCTCGTCGTCGTTCCTACCAGGGAGCTTGCCCAGCAGATCGAAAGTGAA
>JAUYLM010000012.1 GCA_030698965.1 bacterium | reverse complement strand
CCGGTTCTCAAAGATGAGGATGTCATAGCAATCATAAAGCGTTCAGTCAAGCAAAGAAAAGATTCAATTGAGCAATTCGAAAAAGGCGGAAGGAGCGACCTTGCGGATAAAGAAAAAGCTGAGTTGAAAATCCTGGAAGAGTTCCTTCCTGCAAGCATGGGCCGTGATGAAATACGAAAAGTGGTTCAAGCCAAGTTAGAATCAGAAGGACCTCTGGACAAGACAAAAATGGGCCAATTCATGGGAACAATAATGAAAGAGCTGAAAGGCAAGGCTGACGGGTCTGACGTGAAAGCCGTAATTGACGAAGTCGTAAAAGGATAATTGCTACAAAGCTTCTTCCCATTCCACAAAGAAAGCGGATCCTCTTCCTTCCCCATCAGACTCCGCCCATATTTTTCCATTGTGAGCCAACACAATCTCCTTTGCTACGAATAGGCCGAGACCGGTTCCGTGTATATTTTGCTTATTGGCATTGTCTGCCCTGGAGAATTTCGCGAAAAGCTTTGACATGACGGCTGTCGCGATCCCGATTCCCGTATCTTTCACTGAAAATATTATCTTTTTATCCTTCTTGTCCAAAGAAATTGCGACGGATCCGGAAGGAGTGTACTTTACGGAATTATCTATGATGTTGGATATGATCTGCTTGAACTTATCCCTGTCAGCTTGGACAATGTACTTTTTGTCTTTATCGGCGCTGAATGAAAGCGCGAGTCCGCTCTTTTCAATATTCGGTTTCAGTTCGGCGATGACATCTCCGACAAGCTCTTTGAGATCAACAGGCTCAAAAGAGTACTTCATGCTCCCAAGCTCGATCCTGGAGATATTCAGATAGTCATCAACAATATTTGTGAGAGTCTTGGAAGAATCGTAGATTCGCGTGATGGCGTCTCGTATGACAGTGGAAAGTTTGCCCAGATCCCCTTCCAAGATCAGCGAAGCGTAGCCCTTCATGGCAGTGAGCGGAGCTCTGAGCTGGTGCGTGGCAAATGAAACGAATTCGGACTTCTGCTTGTCGAGTTCTAGCAGTCTGTCGTTCGCTGTCTGCAAATCCGCCGCCAGCTTCTCTATCTTCTCCCGCTGATTGACTTCTTTGATTACCGATTTGATGAGGAAAGTACCGATAATTATTAGGAGTAGTAGTAAAACTGCATTTACAATTTGATCCTGAAGGTTATTTGAAAGAAAGAATTTAACGAATATGAATACCCACAAAATAAATACGAAGAGTTCTGTGGCAATAACTTTAATGTTAAATAAATGAAACTTTAAAATTGAGTAGAAAATTAGAGTTATCATAAATATTATTCCCACTTGACCAACCCAATTAAGAGCAAAATTACCAAAATAAAGTAAACCTAAATTTGTTATTAGAGTAATTACTGTCGAAACAAAAGTTCCAATAAAAATGTATCCTAATTGTATTTTAAGAATGTTGTTGGCAACAAGATATTTCTTATAGACAATCCAGTATGCCCAACTGAAGTAACTCACCACATACAAACCAAAAAGTATATGGGTTAGTTGGTTAAAAATGATAAATGGCTCTTCATTCGATCGAACGATTACATCGTGTATAAATCCTCCCGGATACAATGCCAATACACACAATACAATTAGTGGAATTGGAGTAAGATATTTTTGATAAGCACTTATTTTAATATTTTGATTCGGAAAAACTAAAACAAAATAAACGAATGCAGTCGGAATCATTATTGCAGAAAAATAAAGCAATCGGGACATGAATAAGACCACATCATCGTCAGAAAAACCTCTATATCCGAGCATACTCAGTCCCCACATACTTATACTTATAGTGAGTATGAAAAAGAAAAAATTTGTTTTATCACCTCTATTTCTTGAATATACAATGAGGCCATATGTGCTGTTTAACAGCATAACAAAAAGAATAAATATGTTTATAGCATCAAGATTGAAGTTCATTTTGGTTTATGCAATTTCTAACAAATAAAAGTTTTTCACTAGAAATTAAGCCTCTAAAGTTTTGAAATTGACCTATTTTAAAATTAAGATCTTTACCACGGTTTGCAATATCATCCACAAGGTCAAGCGATGCTCTATTAATTACATAATGTTTATCCCACTCATTTGCAGCAAGAATAAGCACTTCGGCAAGGCAGCAGAAGTTCTCTTGCTTATTTTTAAGACCAAAATTGAAATTACTATTCACCCCTGGTGTATGCGTAACACCTGCTTCTATGATTAGAACATCTTCTCTTAGAAAAACATCGGGATGAACATCAGATGGCTGGGCATCATCCACTACAATAGCACCCCATTTTAAATCATCTGATTTTATAAGTGCTTCTGGAGCATTAGTTGCCGCAATTACAATATCACATGTCTTTACATCACCAATCTGGTGGGATAAACTAATTTTTACTAGGGAATTAATCTTAGTGATATCACTTACCATGTCGACAAAATGATGCTTTTTTCTTTCTAAGTCAATAAGAGTTAAATTTGTAAATCCTTCTCTTGCTAGAAGCTTAGCTGTTGTCGATCCTATTGATCCGGCAGCTCCTACTATCCCGATTTTTATATTTTTCTTACTTAAATTCATATAGTCGACAAGAGCACAAACATTTTGTGTGACATTATAGCTTGTGTAAGCATGTCCCGTGGTTATGCCGACAGTAATTTTATCCACTAAATCCAGACCGCCTTTAGAAAAGGATGATGTTAAACCACCCAGACCAATAATTTTTACACCTTTTTTCTTTGCCAAGTCACAAGCCTGAATTATACGTCTCAGAGCTAGTGAGCGATTTTCAACCATTTGGCGGGCTGTGAGTAAAACCGATATTACATAACCCTCTAAATCCTTACCACCAACTAGTGATTTTAATCCGGTGACTTTCGACAAAGTTATTGGCCAGAAATACTTTGTAAACAAATTTACTAAAGGATGAGGAACGTATTTAAAGAATCCAAATTTTCTCTCAATATCATAACGTGAACGAGGGTGAACAATAAAAGCAAATTTATAAACATCATCCTCCTTTGCCATGGGAAGAGCAAGTGTAGCGAGGTCATGAAATACATTTGTAATTGACCTTAGCGATTTCATAATATACTACATTATTATAGCATAGGGCTGAATTTTGACTTAAGTAATGTATTTACATAGAATTGAAGAGTGACTGAAGCAACATTGTTTTTTGTGGTATTACTCAACATTTTGTTGGGGATCATGGTATTTAAGCAAAATCCAAAGTCCCCTAGTAATCGTCTTTTTTCATTACTATGTTTACTGTCCATCCTCTGGAATTTTACGAACTATCTAACAGATGTATATACTTCAATGTACTGGCTTTCTTTCACATACGCATTAGGGGCATTAGTAATTTGTGTAGGCTTAGTATGGGTTCTGGTTCTTACCAAAAAGAATATTAGTACAAACAGGCTTCTTTTAATTTTATTTATTGGAATCTTTTTTTTCTTTGGATCATTTAGTTCTGAATTTATTACCAAATCATTTATTCAGACACCACAAAAAATAATTTTTGACACCAATCCAGGATGGGGTCTGATTTTATACGCAACTTATTATTTAATTTTTGCCTTTTTAATTTGTTTATTTTTGTACACCAAACTCAAAGATACAGATGAGGAGGAATTTAGACTTCAACTACGATATATACTAATAGGCGCCGTGATAACTTTAACTATCACGGCATGTACCAGTCTTATTTTTCCTTTATTCTCTTTTTTCTTATTTAGTGGTATCGATAGTGCTGGGTTCTCATTTTTTTTAATATTTGTAGCGTATTCCATCCTAAAACACCACCTCTTCGACATCAAAGTCATCGCCACTGAAATCATCACCTTCAGCCTCTGGATATTCATGCTTGCCCGCGTGATCTTGTCTACAAACCTAAAGGACGCCGTTATCGAAGGAAGTATTTTTATCTTAACCGTCATCTTAGGAGTCATCCTCATCAGGAGCGTCCTGCATGAAATAAAGCAGAGGCAGAAGATCGAGAACATGGCTGGCGAGCTCCAGGAAGCTTATGGGCAAATAAAAAATCTAAAGAGCGGATTGTAGTAAGGCTCCCCTTATCCTCTCCATCACATAATCCCCTTTCTTTCTGTATGTGTTTTCGCCAAGGTGAGAGCCCGAAGGAAAGTTGTTCTTCAGCTCTTCTTGCGCAATTGCCTTTCTAAAACTAATTCTGACCTTATGCTTTCGAGCGAATCCTCCAAGAAAAAAATCCAAAGGCGACAATCCATACACTCCTGAAATGGCTACGGGAACAATCGAACAGCCGGCACGCTCAGCCAGATACGCCATGCCGCCTCTGGACGACTGCAGATTGCCGTCTTTCGTAATCCCCCCTTCCGGAAAGATGCAGAAGCTTCCGCCATGGAGTATGACATTTATATGAGGAGATAGTGACTTCTGATAGTCACGCAGGCCAGTGTAGGCGGTATAGCCTCCCCACATTTTTATGAAAAAGCCTCCAAAAAGATATTTTCTCCATCCGTTCTGGCTATAGAACTTTCTTTCTTTTGTCGTATAAAAAATAGGAGAAAAGCGCGACCAGAAAGGCAGAGAGGCGGGGACAATGAAAGGATCGATCTCGCTTGAATGATTGCATGCAAATATCACGGGAGACGGAAGGCTATACAGATTTTCCAGGCCGGAAACTTCCAGCCTTCCGAAAACTACCAGGATGATTCTTGTCGGCACCCAGATTATCTTTTGCAAAATGAGCGGAATGAAGAAGTAAGAGTTCATATCATATTTGAGGCCAGCTTTCCACGAGCAGAAGGTTCCCGCTGTCCATCTCTCCCCAGATCTCCTCTGTCACAAAAGGCATAAAAGGATGCAGGACCTTCAGTATAAGGCGGTGAGTATGAAGAAGTACCTGTACTCTGGATTCCCGGACCTTTACGTCTGTCCCGGAGAGGACAGCCTTGCTCTCCTCGATTATCTTGTCCGCGAATTCATGCCATGAATAATGATATATTTTTTCAGCCACAAGGTAGAACTTGTATTCATCCATCTCTTTTGTTATCTCTGAAATGAGGAGATCCCGGCTTTTCATAATCTCGGCATCAGCTTCCGACCATTCGGCAAAGGAAGGATCGTAGGAGGAGTTCTCGGTTGAAGTCAGGATAAACCTGGTGATGTTCCAAAGCTTATTGGCAAAATTTTTGTATGCCTTTACCTTATCCTCTCCTACCTTGCTGTCACTACCGGGACCGACGCCTACGATGAGAGACATCCTGACTGCATCCGCTCCATATTTTGCGATGAGATCCAATGGATCTATATTATTTCCAAGAGACTTGCTTATCTTTTTGCCCTGACTGTCACGAACGAGGCCATGGAGATATACGGTTCTAAAAGGAACTTCTCCGAGTAGATACGAGCTCATGAGAATCATCCTGGCAACCCAGAAAAAAAGAATGTCGGTTCCAGTCTCCAATACGGAGGTCGGATGGTAATTTTTTAAATCTTCCGTCTGTTCCGGCCAGCCAAGCGTGGAAAATGTCCAGAGTCCGGATGAAAACCAGGTATCCAGAGTGTCTTCATCCTGTATCCATCCCTCTCCAGACGGGGCTTCAACTCCGCAGTGAATCTCCTCATTCCTGTACCACACCGGAACGCGATGGCCATACCAGATCTGCCTGGAGATGCACCAATCCAGGAGATTGCCGATCCAGTTGAAATAAATTTTTTCGAATCGATCCGGCAAAATAGAAATACTTTTTGACTCTACAGCTTTCTTCATCAAACCCTTCAAAGTCGCCGACTTTCCATCCTTCTCAAATTCCTTGTTCACCCCGATAAACCACTGGAGCTTGGGCAGCGGCTCGATGATCCCTCCGGTGCGCTCGGCAGTGGCGACATTCTGGTCGATTTCCTCTTCTTTTTCCAGGAGCCCCTCCTCTTTTAGCCAGGCAACGACGGCATCGCGTGCCTCTGCGGTCTTTTTACCCTTCACAGTTTCCATGCCAGTCATAACCTTGGCATATTCATCGATAACCTGCTTGAGCGGCAAGCCATGCCTCTGCGCGATTTCCCAGTCTACGGCGCTATGGACCGGAGTCACGCCAAGAGCGCCGGTTCCGAATTCTTTCTCAACTACCTGGTCTGCAATGACTTTTAAATGAATGGGTTCTCCGGCAAAGACGGCGTCATATTCTTTTCCGATATATTCCTGATACCTCGGATCATCTGGATGAACAGCAATGGCTGTATCGCCAAGCTTTGTTTCGGGCCTGGTGGTGGAAATCGTGATCGGAATATCTTTTGAGTATTTGAAAGTATAGAGCTTGCTCCTGCGCGGCTCGTAAACGATCTCATCGTCGGATATTGTAGTCTGTCCTTTGGGATCCCAATTCACCACTCTGTATCCCCTATAAATCAGCCCGTCATCATACATTCTCTTGAAGGCCGTACGGACGGCAAGATTCCTCTTTTCATCAAGAGTAAATGCCTCGCGCGACCAGTCCACCGAAGCGCCCATCTTCTTTATCTGGCTGACTATGGTGTCACGGCTTTCTTTCGCGAAAGCATCGACTCGCCTGATAAGCTCTTCCCTGCCGAGATCATGCCGGGATTTGCCTTCTTTTTTCTGAATCTCTTTTTCAACTTTTGCTTGAGTGGCTATGGCGGCGTGGTCGGTTCCTGGAATCCATAAAGTCTTCTTCCCCTTCATGCGGTTATGGCGAACCATAATGTCTTCGATCGCAAGCATGAGCGCGCTGCCCATATGGAGAACTCCCGTCACATTCGGAGGAGGAAGAACAATGGAAAAAGACTCTTTGTGGCGCTCGGGAAGGTTGTCCGGATTGAAATACCCGCTTTCCTCCCACTTTTTTGAAATACTGTCCTCCGTTTCCGCAGAGTTGTATGGCTTTAGGAATTTTTCGTTCACGTTTTATTATTGCCTTATTTTAACACTTTTGGCGATATTTTCAATAATTAGGAAGTGACTGTGATAATATATACATGGACACGCATAACTAAGATCGAAAGGAGGATAATATGGATCGTTATCGCTGGAGCCCGATAAATCTCATGAAGGAATTGTCATCCTTCGTCGGCGGACAGTGCGGTGTGGAGACAAGGACAAGCGAAATATACCGCGGAAAGATCCGATCATTCTCCAATCCGAAAGGGAGAAAAATAATAATCACGCTGGAATGGCTCTGTGTCATGAGAGTCGTGTTTGATGAGTATGACGTGCCACGGGACAGATGGTTTCTAATCCCCGCACCACCATCAGGATTCCACTTTTTTGATTTTGATTACATTACATACTATCCGCAAGAGGATGAGGGACGTATCAAATTAAAAGGATGGAAGGGCGAAGTGTGCCATCTTTACGGCAAAGAAGATCACACAAATTTAGTGGGAATAGATGGCGAATTCATTCCATATTGCAGGACGAGAGAAAAGTATTTCAAACTTATTGTCCTGGCTCTGTTGAAAAAACAAATGAAATAATAAATCCGCGATACATAACAATGATTGCGGATTTAACTTTTTCCTACCAAGATAGAACCGAATCCAGAAAATCCCCAATAGCATAGAATACGGAAGCGATCAGTCCCCTGTTCCCTGCTGTTCCCTTGCTTACTCCTG
>JAUYLM010000010.1 GCA_030698965.1 bacterium | reverse complement strand
TCGGTTTACTCATGTTTCTAGCTTTTGCTACAAACATGATTGCGGCAGAAGAAATCAAACCTTCCATCACTGTAACTTTACTAGACAATGGTTGGTTACCGAGTGATGTTGGATTTTGGCAAATCGGTAGTCAACAGCGTGTCAGTTGGTCATCAGTTGGTCTTGAGCCTTCGGAAAGGGTCTGGATTGTGATTCAACAGAGAGCACCAAATGAAGGTGGTTTTGGAGGTACGCTTAGTGTGGCTCAGGAAAGTCAACCTCAAAAAGGCTACTACTCTTGGACAATTCCACAACGATTAGGTGAAATTCCTGGAATTTTTCTTGGATTTGATTATGTTGCTGGAGCACAGTATAAAATCAAGATAGGTAGACTTCTCCCTTCCAGCCTTCTAGATATCCTTGGTGAAAGTTCAACTTTCACCATAATTCCACACACACCTCCTATCCTAAAAAATAACTCGAGCATGGTAAACCCGTATTCACAAGGAAGCGACCTACAATGGGAAGTTTCCAATATGGTCACAGAAACAAGGTACTGGATAGAGACAACTACAGACCTGAAGAATTGGGAAAGATACATTTTCCTTGACTCTGGAAGTCATGAAAGTTTTAAGACCGGAGTAGTTAGAATGGACCCAAAACCTTTTCAATTCTTCCGACTTGTCCAAGAAGAGGAGTCCACTGCTCCCACAAGATCTGGGTCTACCCCTCTCTAGCGAAATGAAAATCACACCCCCTCTCCCCTTAACAAAGGAGAGGTGGTTTTTATTTTACCCCTCCATGACCCGCAAGCGAACCTCGTGATTATCCCACTTGTCTGTCCAGTTCTTCATTTCATCCTTGTAAGCTCTCATTTCATCCTTCACTCCTTGGATTAAGGCTGTCATATGTCTTTTGTTTTCTTCTAAATAGAAAAGTTTCATATTTTCCATAGCTCCAGTCATAGTCTCATACATCATAACCCTGACTTCAGTGATGATTTCAGTCTTGAGTTCCTTCCTAAAGACTCCTAGCTCCTGAGAAAGATATTTCTTTGTTACGATTTCACTTTCTTTTATCATTACCGGAATTATACCGCACATGAAAATACTGTAACAAGATTACATTTAGGAATTACCATGTCATAATTACAAATCTTTACTTTTCCCCCATTTTTAACTAAACTACTCTGTATGAC
Organism: bacterium; assembly: GCA_030698965.1. Classification (GTDB taxonomy): domain Bacteria; phylum Patescibacteriota; class Minisyncoccia; order Phycocordibacterales; family PALSA-1337; genus CAIOGI01. Next base: position 4,153 of record JAUYLM010000010.1, on the reverse strand, counting down.
AAACTACGTAATCCCCCGCGACGAAGAGAAAGCTCTCATCACTGAACTCCGAAAAAGAGAGGATATTGAGGCACAAAGAATCAAGCGCTACATAGATATGGCGGATCTTTCGCGCACTCCAGGCAGTCCTCTCAATGAAATCATGAAGAGAGTCACAAGCCTCCCTCTTCTGAAAGATTTTGATCATATTGATATTCCCCAAGTCATCCCTACAAATATTCTCTTCGACCTATTCAACTTCGCCGCAGACCATCCAGCCAGAAGTAAATCCGACACATATTATATAGATGAGAAAAATGTCCTGAGAACTCACGACACGGTGATGTGGTACTACTATCTGAATCTTCCTGAAGTAAAAGAAAAAATCGCTGCCAAAAAATCTTTCGGCGTCATGTGCTATGGAAAGGTCTATAGAAAAGACGAGATCGATCGACGCCACATGAACATCTTCCATCAGATGGGAGGGTTGTATCTGGTGCCAAACAGCGAAAAAACTCTTGTCTTGGATGACTTGAAAAATGTATTGTCGGAAATAGTGCAAAGTGTCTTCGGAAAGGATACCAAGTTCCGCTTCAATCCCGATACTTTCCCCTACACAGACCCATCTCTTGAAGTCGAGGTAGAAGTCAATGGTCAGTGGATAGAAATACTCGGTGGAGGCATGCCACGCCCAATAGTGCTCAAAGATTTCGGAGTAGAAGGCTACAATGGCTGGGCTTTCGGCTTCGGACTTGAGAGATTGGCGATCATCAGCATGGAACTGCCCGACATCAGACTTCTCTGGTCTGCTGACCCTCGTGTGACGAAACAACTCCAGCTCGGCCAGAAATTCGTAGAAGTCAGCAAATATCCCCCTGTTGTCCGCGATATCTCCTTCATCGTAAAAAACACTTTCATGCCAAATGATTATTTTGACCTAGTTCGTGAAACTGCACCGGATATTGTCGAGCAGGTAGAATTGCTGGATAAATATGAAAACACAGAAAAATTCGGAGAAGGTAAGATGAGCTATGCTTACCGCATTACTTACAGATCTCTTGATAGGACACTTACAAGCGAAGAAGTGGATGCCATTCATAAAAAAATAGAATCTGCTACGATTAAAAACTTTGACGCGACTGTGCGTTAATATTATCCATTCTCCACTTCCTGCCTTTTCCTTTATTTAAATTCCTATAACAAGGAGTCAATGAATGGCAGTTTGGACAAAGCAATCGTAAATTTTCCTCTGCATTATTTTCTGAATTTCCGTCAATATGATCAACTTCCAAAGGAATCTTTCCTGATTTTTTATTTTTCTCCCCCCAACCGCATATAGAGCATTTACTATTGTATTTATCAAATAAATAACGTCTTAAAAAGGATGTTATTATCCTACTCTGTATTCCAACTGTTCCATGCTTTGTTCCATTTCGCCAATCATTAATAGAATCTTCATATCTCTTTGTTGCCTGACATTTTTGAGAACAATATTTGACCTGATGTCTGGTCATCAGTCTTTTGTCACACCTTATGCAGTTTAGTATCTTCTTCTCTGGGGCATTCTAATTATACCACATGAGCCACCTGTCAGAATCGAACTGACGACAATCCGATTACAAATCGGATGCTCTACCAACTGAGCTAAGGTGGCGCTTTTTTCGCCTTTTTACTTCGCAATCCCCTCCTTCCCGATCTTCTTCAGATAAAATGAAGTTCCTCCATTCCTATCTACCTCCCCCCTGCCTCTGACCATATCTATGACCTTCTTTGAAGGCGGGTGCGCGTGAGCCTTCCTATGAAGCCATATGTATGCTGAACGCGCCCACGAGAGGATATGATACGCGATCAATTGCACAAGAGCAATGGCGGTACGCTTGTTGAAATATAAAATGAATTTCCTGACACGATTGTATGCCGCGTATATTGCCCCATCCCATCGTTCCACAGTAGGCATCCTCCTCCAGAAGATCATCCCGATAATTCCAGCAAAAGATGCAAAAAAAGAAATAATTGCTATATTCATAAAGAATTGAAAAGTTAACGTTCAATAGCACTGAATCGGCTGAATCGCGCGATAGCGATCTTCTCGCCAAACTTCTGTACGGCGCTGTCTATCATAGCCTGAATGGTCATTTCAGTATTTTTTATAAATGGCTGATCAAGAAGGACCATCTCTCCGAAATACGTCGCAAGCTTGCCTTCAAGGATCTTATCCTGCATTTGCTGTTGTATTTCCTTGGGCTTATTCTGAAGCTGGTCTTTTATTTCATTTAAGAACACTTCCTTTGCCGTCGCCCTATCCTGCTCCGTAATATCCTCCTTGCTGAGGAACTTTGGGTTCAAGGCAGTTACATGCATGGCAATATCCCTTGCCAGGGATTTGAATTCCTCATTCCCTGAGACAAAGTCCGTCTCGCACATGAGGACGACCATGGCAGCTACGTTGCCGGTAGAATGGACATAGGCCTGGACTGTTCCAGCTCCAAAAGTCCTATCCCCTCTTTTTGCGGCGATCTCACCGCTTTTTTTGCGGAGGATGACGAGGGCTTTGGCAGGATCGCCACCTGCCTCCTCAAGGGCCTTCTTACACTGCATGATGGATACTCCGGTTTGATCGCGAAGATCCTTTATTTGTTCGGTTGTTATTGGCATGTCCTGTAATTATAGCATGGCACCTACTCTGCCGGAACTGCCGGCATTGACTTGGCTTCCGTTTGCCCCTCAGCATAAGCTTTAGTTATCTCGTTTACAAAAAATTGTATGCTTGTCTGTGAAGCGTCATTGCCGACCATTGGATAGGAAATTTCCTTGATATTGCAGTCGGAACCAGCAAGAGCCACTACGGGCACACCCATGTCCAATGCCTCTTTGACCGCGTTCTTCTCTTTCCTTGGGTCAATGACAAAAAGAGCCTTTGGAAGATCCTTCATGGAAACAATGCCGGAGAAAAACCTCTCGAGATTGGCGATTTCCCGATCGATGAGCAAGCGTTCTTTTTTTGTGTATTTAGCAAGTTCGCCTTTTTCTTTCTCGGAGGTCAGCTTTTCAAGCTTCTCAACGCGCTTTCTTATCTGAACGGCATTTGTCAGAGTTCCTCCTATCCAACGTCCGTCTACGAAAGGCATGCCGAGAGACTGGGCTCCGTTCTTTACAGCATTTCTGGCTTCGCTTTTGCCTCCGACAAAAAGCACCGTCTTACCCTCCTTGCCTAGATTTTTTATGAAGACCTTGGCTTCCTCCAAAAGCTGATTGGTCTTTTCGAGATCGAAAATCTCGACCTTGTTTTTTGCTCCGAAAATATACGGAGCAACCGTAGGATGCCTTCGTGATCGGGAAAATGCGAAATGCGCTCCAGCTGAGAACATGCCCTCTATCGCGTTTTTTGAAACAGTTTTTGACATATAAGTTAATGTAGAGAGAGTCTAACAAATAAGGCTTAATTTTGCAAATTAGCGTATTCTGCCAATGATTCTATTATAGGATCCAGCTTGCCGGCCATTATAACCTCTATATTGTGCCAAGATTTGTTGATACGGTGGTCGGTAATGCGATCCTGGAGGACATTGTATGTGCGGATCTTCTCGGACCTGTCCCCTGTCCCTATTTGTCCCTTTTTATCGGCATTGAACTTCTTTGCCTCTTGCTCTTCTTTCAAGGCCTGTAGCTTGGCCAAAAGTATGCTCATAGCCCTCTCCTTATTGGCTGACTGGCTGCGCTCATTCGTAGCCCGAACATCCAATCCTGTAGGAATATGCACCAGACGCACGGCTGTCTCCACCTTATTCACATTCTGCCCTCCCTTTCCTCCGGATCGCGACGTTTCTATGTGGAGGTCAGTGGGATTGATCTCAACCTGGACTTTTTTCCTGATGGGCAGGATAGCTACTGTCGCCGTGGATGTATGAACCCTTCCCATCTTTTCCGTGGCTGGCACTCTCTGGACACGATGCACGCCGGTCTCATAGCGTAATTCCGTGTATGCCGTTTTTCCCCTGATTTCCAATGTCAGATCTTCAATAACCCTGGCAGACCAGCCTCTTGTCTCCGAGTATCTGCTATACATCTGCAGCAGCTCCTGCGCGAAAATAGACGCTTCATCCCCTCCAGCTCCTGCGCGAACTTCCAATATGAGCTCGGCTGGATACTCCAACTCTTCCTTTTCAGAATCCAA
>JAUYLM010000008.1 GCA_030698965.1 bacterium | reverse complement strand
GATAATGGACTTTCTTCGGCTGTTATTCTAATCCCGGTTGGTCCACTTGAATTTCTTCGGTAAGACTTGTTAACTAATTCCAAGATTTCTCTGCCTTCCAATTCTCGAACGAATATCGAAGGATTGCTGACGTATCTCCAGAAGTAATCTCCGAGCGACGCTGCGTCACGCAGAATACTTTTTCGTTTTAACGCCCTGATAAGTCCAGAGATTGATGTTTTATCCCACAGCTTGCTCATTACCTCGACTATTTCAGAAGTCGTGTGCTGACCGTCGCATAGTTCGATCAATCTGTTCACACAAGACTTAGGTGCGGACACCTCGATAATTTCGTCATTACTACGAAAGACTGCGAGTCCGTTTTTGTAATAACATGGACTCACAATTACTGGTTTCTTTGACTGTGTTTTCAATTATATTCCTTTCTCAAGATTCATTATTCTAGTATTATAATGCATATACGGTATACAGATGTCAAGTACACACATAGCAAATTGCCCTGCGATCTATGGTCGTCAAGCAGATGATCTTGGCTCATCACGGAACCATTCATGCCGAATCACCCGGAGAAGGGAAAGGGTCGACATTCATCGTGGAATTGGATCCTATGAGTATGGCGTAGGGAAAAATGAATGGGGGAACTCTTTTTGGTGAAAGTGACTACTTCGTCAGCGCTTGAGCGTGGGAATAGCTCTTGAGATAATCATTTTCTTTGAGATTTTCAAGGTATCAAGGTATTTACCGTATGACCTTGTTAAGGAAATTACAATGAAGTCTGCCGTCTCCTTGATAATGAATCCGACAGCATGGATTTCCTTTTGATGATCAATGAACTTAACGCATTCGACTTTAATCTGTTGGCGTTTTTTCATTTTTTTAGTATTTTGATTTCTGAAACCAATCTTTTTGGTATAGAATACCTGACAACTCTGTCCGAGGGGTGATATGATACTGTACGTAGATTGAGGGTCTCAGGCTTATCAATGACTAGATGCTGACTTCTCTCAAACAGGAATATACCTTCCGTTAGCATTGGTGTTGGTAGGTGTAAACCCTTGAAATCTTCGTCATAAGCGAAGATATTCTGCCAATAAACAGCTACACGATCACCGCTCGAGAGTGAAAATTTTCTCATTTTGTTCTTCGCATTATTTCCGCATATAGCAGCCTTTGGAATAACTACGCCGAAAAAAGTTTTATGGGGGTTCTCGGTCCAGGCCGCTTCAATGTCTACATATGAATTTGTTTCAAGGACGATTCTTCCATGTATGGTGACACTGCCTTTTGGAGGAGTGGTTTGCTTCCGATAGGAATAATGCGCATCTACATATTCTATTTTCCTAATTGTCTTCCTCCGCTCTTTCATAGTTGTTGATATCAGATAAAAAGGGGCCATAAGAAATCTGAAATAATATCTCTTATGGCCTTGTTATCAATTTTTACCGCTTCGTGTAAGGAATTCCAGAAGCTGTCTTCTTAGGTGCCCAACTCGGGGAAGATTTGAAGTGGCTACTATCTCTACCACTTCTTGCTCCCGAATCTGTTCTAGCTTGATGCCAAGCCTTAGACACACTTCTGGACGACGAACCTGTACTTCTTGCGGCATTTTTCTTACTGAAAAGACCCATGTCGATCACCTCCTTTCTTTTGGCTTTCATTGTTCAGTCTATCTTCTTTCGCATTTATGTCAATTATTATCGGTCACTACGTCTGGTTGGCGTACAAAAAAGCGCGTCCTATGAGGGGACGCGCTCTGCGTGGCAGTCATCAATCCTCCAGTGGTTGGCAATGTGCCACCCTATTACCGGTGAAACGGATTGCATGTTTGGAGTTCGGTTTTGCGAACCGAATCCCCGGGCTCCAGGAATTCCTTCTGAAGGAAACCCGAAGAGGGTACTTGGCCCCACCGGCGGCCGTGTTGTTAGAAGAGTTGCTGTTGTCAGCCGATAATACCTGCAGCCTCTTCTCCTCTGCCTGTATGGCCTTTTCAGCCATACTCGATAAACTTTGCATATGGTCCTTTTGTTCTTTTGTTGAACTTTCCCTGCTATTATAGCACCACATTGACATGTTTGTCAAGTGCCTGGTGTGGGGCAGAAGGGAGGGGAAAATAGCTTTATTCCATCTCCTTTTTTAGCATTTCCGCAACTATAGCTTTGACTTCGGAGCCATCCGCATTGCCGCCCAATTCCTTCATCATGATTCCTGTCATTTTGCCAACCTGTACTGACATCGGCGGTCCGGCTTTGGCATCAAATTGATTGACTGACTTCAGATTGGCTATCTTATCCTTGACCGCTTCTCGGATATCATCATGCGAAAGGCCTTTTGGCAGGAATGACTGCAGGATTACAAGCTCTGCCTTCTCCTTGTCGGCCAGATCAGGACGGTGGCCGGCTTCGAACTGGGTGATCGAATCCTTATGCTGTTTTACATTCTTCTTGATAATCAGAAGGGCTTTGTCATCGGGTAGAAATTCACTTTTTTCTTTTTCGGCGATGAGTTCGTTCAGGAATAAAGCATCAAGGCCTCGAAGCGTGTCCAATCGAACCTGATCCTTGGCGCGCATCGCATCCTTGATTTGTTCCTTGATAGTTTGATGTAACATAGTGGACACATTATAGCGTCATAGAATTTCGTTGTCCATGATTAATGATTCTATTTTGGTTTTCTTTAGTCATACCTTGTCCGATTATAAGGATTGCAGGTCTAACAGAAAACATCTTCCTTGCCGTCTCTTGAATTAGGCTGGGAGTACGAACAATTGACTCATAATTGTTGAATTCCTCTTCTATTGGTTGAACAGTACCAGTAAAACACCATGACTTGGAATAATATGATGCCTCAAAAAGTGAGTTTTCAAAGGAAAAAGCTATATTTGATCTGACAAAAGCCATGACTTTATTCAATTCATCCTCAGGCAAATCACCAGAAGTGACTTTTTTAAGTTCAGTTTTGATTATATTCAAACATTCTAACACCTTGTCGTTCGCCAAACCTACTTGTATGGTAAATATACCTGTATTTCTACCATTAAAATTATTACTGTTTACAATATACGCCAGTGCTCTTTTTTCACGAATTTCATAATAAAGGCGTGACGATTTCCCTCTAGTTAAGAGTACCGATAATATATCGGCTACGTAATGATCCTTATCTTCAGATCTAAATCCTTGATAGCCAATAGATAGTACGGTCTGTTTTAGGCTTGGTATAATCTCCAATACAGGTTCCTTCTCCGGGACGACACGTAATTTGATTTGGTACAGTTTTTCACCAGACTTTAGGTTTCCAAAGTATTTTTGTGACAAACTTAATACTTGTTTCTCAGATATGTTACCGCACACTGATAGAACCATATTTTTAGCACAATGAGTTCTTTGATAGTACGATAATATGCTAGATTGAGTAATTATTTTAATATCATCCACATCACCAGTTGTCAGACCGCCAATTCTAGTTCCCGGAAAAACTGCCGAGTATATTAACCTCTGGGCGAATTTCTCAGGATCTGATTTGAATCTATA
>JAUYLM010000078.1 GCA_030698965.1 bacterium | reverse complement strand
GAACCTCTTTTCAAGCTTTCCTTCGCTGATCCGTACCATTTCATCGACCAGCAACTCACACTGGTTATATCCGCGTTCCTTTCTTCTTTCTTTTGAAACGGGAATTGGCACAAGAACTGCTTGTTTATTCTCCAGTGCTTTGTACAGGGCAAACCCGCCGCATTTTATCGCATGCTTGTCCCTCTTGTATTTTATGCTCCAGATAAGCTCTGAAGCCAGCGGATCTTTATATGCGAAAAGGGAATTGATATAATGGTAAGGAGAAGCTGGTGCAGGTGGAAGTTCCCTGTTGATTTCTTCGGGAGAAAGGGATCTGAGCTTCAATGCTTCTTTTGAAGGGGGGAATAGGAAATCTAGGATTAGGGTCAGGAGTTTCATTGCGATATTTTAACATGCTATAATAAATCAATATGAATCTATCCGGATTGTTATCATTACTGCCAAATCTTTTTGCCAAGAAAGACCAGAGCGTTCTGGGTATTGATATAGGCTCTTCGGCCGTCAAGGTGGTCCAAATAAAGAAGAAAAGGGGAAAAGTCGTTCTGGAAACATACGGAGAGCTGGCTCTGGGACCTTATGCTGGGATCGAGGTTGGAAGAGCCACGAACCTGACTCCTGAGAAAACCGCCGAAGCTCTGAGGGATATCATGAGAGAATCAAAAACCACCACCACCTCCGCCGGAGTCGCCCTGCCTCTTTCCTCCAGCCTCATCTCATTCATGACAATCCCGCAGGTGCAGGATAAGCAGCTCGGTGATGTTATCTCTATTGAGGCTAGGAAGTATATTCCTGTTCCAATGAATGAAGTCATGCTCGACTGGTCCCTGATTCCAAGGGAGGATTCATTTAGCACCGACGATAATGGCAAGAGTCAGGTGAGTCCGGAAAAACAGCAGAACCAGGATGTGCTCGTTGTAGCTATTCACAATGAATACATAAACAACTACCAGACTATCATGAACACCGCGCAGGTGAAGACATCTTTTTATGAAATAGAGATTTTCAGCTCCATCAGGGCGGTAATTGACCAGGGGATTCAGGCGGTCATGATCATAGATATGGGAGCGCGCACGACCAAGCTGTATATTGTTGAAAGAGGAGTCCTTCGTTCGTCGCACATCATTAACAAAGGCGCCCAGGATATCACGCTCGCCCTGTCCAAATCCCTGAGCATAAGCGTCAGTGAAGCGGAAAATATGAAGAGGCTATACGGTCTCAAGGGCGGCCCTGAATACAAGGAACTGACGGAGATAATCACGGTCAATCTCGACTATGTTTTTTATGAAACCAACGCAACACTCCTGAATTATCAGAAGAAATATAATAAGGATGTTTCTAGGATAATCTTGACCGGGGGAGGAGTGCTTCTAAATGGGTTTGTGGATCTGGCAAAAGTCAGCTTCCAAACGGAAGTCGTATACGCCAACCCTTTCGGTAAGCTAGAAACACCGGCTTTTCTGTCGGAGCAGTTCAGCCTCGCCGGTCCGGAGTTCTCTGTCGCGATCGGTGTCGCACTGCGCCGTCTATCCGAGATGGAGTAGATATACACATTTTTATTAGGCGTTTGTTTTTTGTTCTTGTATAATTAGACCGAATGGAAACCAATTTCCAAACATCATTTATTCCTAAGAAGGTCGCTTTTTCGCAGGGCGGCGGTCATTCGCGTTCAGGGGCAAGTTTGATCATGGTCATAGCGTCTCTTCTATTCGTCCTGTCTATTGCAGGCGCGGTTTTCACTTTTATCGCAAAAACTGTATTAATCAAAAGCCAGGAACAGCTGAAAATAGATCTGGCTGAGAGCGAAAAGCGTTTCAACGTCCCGCTCATCACTCTTCTTACCAGGGCCAATGCGAAAATCGACCTTGCGAACCAACTTCTCAAAAATCATATTTCTGTTTCGGAAGTTTTTAACATCATAAGCAATCTGACCATAGATGGCGTAAGGTTCAGCAGTTTTGAATTTCTGGCTGTCGACACGGCGTACAAGATCAATATGAAAGGAATCGCCGATAGCTTCAATAGCGTCGCTTTCCAGTCGGATGTCTTCGGATCTTCTCAGAAATACGGAACAAATAAGGTCATAAAGAATCCTGTCCTTTCCGATTTGTCTGTGGATAAGGATGGCAACGTCATATTCAATTTCTCCGCGGAGATGGCACAGCCGGATATCTCATATGAGAGAGTGCTGGCTTCCGAATCCAATCAATAAATAATATGAATAGAAACTTTACAGCATTAATCCTAATAGTCCTCGCGATCGGCATATATTTTACCTTTACCCGCTACAAGCTGGATGAGCTCAAAGAGATACGCATAGTCAACAGCGAATACCAGCAGGCGATCGATAATTCCGAGCGGCTCACAAAAGTCCGCGACAACGTCCTCGCGGCGTACAATAGCATAAGTGATGAAGATAAAGACCGCTTGAACAAAATAGTGCCAGATAATGTGGACAATGTGCGCCTGATCATTGATGTAAAAGATGATATAGCCGCACGGCACGGACTTGCGCTGAAGAATATCAAGACAAGTTCTCCCGACGCACAGCAGCAAGCTATTGGAACGAACGATGAGGCCGGAGTTGCAGGCAAATATGGAATCGTAACCCTTTCATTCGGCGTAACTACAAGCTACCAGGTTTTCGTGGATTTCCTGAAGGACCTGGAATCCAGCCTGCGCATTATGGATATTTCAAAGCTTACCGTGGCTGTGAGCGAGGCCGGAGGAACGTATGATTTCGGCGTGGAGGTAAAAACATATTGGCTCAAGCAATAATCGCAAATATCATGAATAAACCCCAATCCAAGAAAACAGTTATTTATACAGCAGTCATCATCGTGGTGATGATACTGGCATACTTATATTTTTCAGGCTCTCCTGTAGATAACTCCGCGTCATTGGAGGCAGAGACACAGGCGACAGAATCCTCGATAGCGGCCGCGAACGTCCTGTCCCTTCTGAACCAGATCAGCTCTCTGCGCATTGATACTGCCATCTTCACATCCCCGGTATATAGATCTCTCGTAGACCACACTGTTCCCGTGCTGGAACAGAATGTCGGCAGAACGAATCCTTTTGCTCCGAGATAGACGGTATTTTATAGCTCACCCATGAACATACTAGACATATTCCTCAGTAAAAATCTTATAACAAAAGATGATATAAACGAAATTAGGCAGAGAACCTCAAAGGGAGATTCTCTCGACCAGGTTCTGGTCGAGAAAGGAGTAAAAATTGAGGATATACTTGCCGCAAGGGGAGAGTTCCTCAATATACCCGTGAAGATATTAGGAGACACCCCGGTTCCATTTGAAGCATTGGAATATATTCCCGAGGAGTCGGCTGTCCACTATAAATTTGTCCCTCTGGGATTCAAGGGAGGAATGCTGGAGGTTGGCATCGTCGATCCAGATAATATTGAGGCCAGGGACGCTCTCAACTTCATTGCTGCCAAGAAAAATATTCCGTACAAGATTTTTATTATCGGCACTGATGATTACAATAAAGTTATCGATTCATATAAGGGTCTCTCCGGAGAGGTTTCAAAAGCCCTTTCTGAACTGGAAACAGTCCTGTCCGTAGATGCTGACGATGTTATAGAATCAAAGAAAGAGAAGGCGGAACAGCATGGCGGAGCAAAAAGTATTGCCCAGCGCAAATCTGATCAGAAATCAGAAGCCTTCATTATTGAAGATGCCCCCGTTGTAAAAATAGTCGCCACAATCGTGCGATACGCGACCGAAGGCAACGCTTCCGATGTTCACATCGAGCATATGCATGACAAAGTCCGCGTCCGTTTCCGCGTGGACGGAATTCTGAACACCAGCCTCATTCTTCCTCCTCAAGTCCACAATTCGGTCGTGGCGCGCATCAAAATCCTTTCCAATATGAAGCTTGATGAAAGGCGCAAGCCCCAGGATGGGCGATTTTCGGCGAGAATTGACGGCAGGAAGATTGATTTCAGGGTCTCAACTTTTCCAACCTATTATGGCGAGAAAATAGAAATGCGCATCCTCGATCAGGAGAAAGGAGTAAAAAAGCTTGATGATATGGGGATGACGGAAAAGAACCTCGCTCTTTTGAAGGAAGCCATACAAAGGTCGTACGGACTTATTCTCATCACCGGCCCTACAGGATCAGGAAAATCCACCACTCTTTATTCCATGCTTAATGAGATCAATCATGAGGAGTTCAATGTCCTTTCTCTTGAGGATCCTATCGAGTACAACATGGAAGGGGTGAGCCAGTCTCAGGTGCATCCGGAAATCGGCTACACTTTTGCATCCGGACTGCGCACAACTCTTAGGCAAGATCCGGATATCATCATGGTGGGCGAGATCCGAGACAAGGAAACAGCCCAGCTGGCTATCCAAGCAGCCCTTACAGGGCATCTTGTACTCTCTACTCTGCATACGAATGGAGCGGCTGGAGTTATCCCCAGGCTCATAGACATGGGAATTGACCCGTTCCTAATCGCTCCCACGCTTATTTTGGCCGTCGCCCAGCGCCTTGTCGGTGTACTCTGTCCTGGAGCCGGCAAGCCTCTGTCTGTGGATGGGAGCATAAAGATGATGATAGACAAGCAGTTCGCCGACCTTCCAGACCAGTATAAAAAAGACATACCTTTTTCCGATACTGTGTATCAGGCAGCCCCTTCGCCTGATTGCCCAAAGGGGACTCGGGGCAGGATGGCAGTCTTCGAAGCATTTAAGATGGATAAAGAAATAGAATCCATCATACTCAAGAGCCCTACTGAACTGGAGATAGATAAAATTTTACGCCAAAAGGGCATGCTCACAATGAAGGAAGATGCCATGATAAAAGCTTTCAATAAGATTATACCCTTTGAAGAAGTCAACAAGCTCTAGTATAATAAACACATGGACACAAATCTCCCGAAAATACTTTTTGTCGATGATGACAAATTCCTCCTGGATATGTATGCCCTCAAGTTTTCCAAAAATAATTTTGAAGTCAGCACTGCCCAGGGATCCGAAGATGCACTGAAGATAATCCGCGACGGTTTCCAGCCTGACATCCTCATTGTCGATGTTGTCATGCCGGCCATAGACGGAATAGAGTTCCTAACGGTCCTGCGGTCAGAGAATCTCTTGGGCAAAAAAACAGCCGTCATAATGCTTACAAACCAAGGTCTTTCCGGAGATATTGTCCGTGCCAAGAAGCTCAATGTGGACGGCTATATCATAAAGGCTACGACCATCCCTTCAGAGGTCCTCTCTGAGGTAAATAAGATTTATGCTAATAAGAAAAACAGCTAATTTATAAAAATATGGATTATAAAAAAGAAATTGAGGATTTGGTAACGATGGTCATCCACGAAGGGGCGTCCGACCTGCATTTGTCTGAAGGGCGCAATCCGATCATCAGGGTATCGGGCGCTCTCATGCCTCTGGTCAAGAAGCCGGTTCTTTCTCTGAATGATATAAAAGGATTTCTGAATGAGTTTCTAAGCGAAAAAAACAAGACAGATCTGGAAAATGATAGGGAGGTTGATTTTTCATACAGCCTAACAGAGACGCGCTTCCGAGGAAATGCTTTCTACCGTCAGACACATCTCTCCATCGCCCTGCGCCTCATTCCCAAATCCATCCGCACACTGGCTGAGCTCAACCTTCCTCCTATTCTGGAATCATTCACCAGGAGACAGCAGGGATTCTTTCTTTGCGTGGGGCCTATAGGACAAGGGAAGACGACCACGCTGGCTTCTCTCATAGAGATAATAAACCAAACCAGGACAGAGCATATTCTTACCATTGAAGATCCGATTGAATATATTTATGAATCAAAAAAATCCATTATAGACCAGCGGGAAGTCGGCATTGATACGCCCGACTTCACAAGCGCTCTTGTTTCAATGTTCAGGGAAGACATAGACGTATGCCTCTTGGGAGAGATGCGTGATACGGACACTGTTGCTACGGCCGTGACAGCGGCAGAAACAGGGCACCTTGTCTTCTCTACTCTGCATACGAATAATGCCGCGCAGACCATCAACAGGATCATCGATTCATTTCCTCCGGCCCAGCAGGACCAGATCCGGGTGCAGATCGCAGGAAGCCTCACTGGCATTTTTTCTCAGCGCCTTATCCCCAGAATATCAGGCGGTTTGATACCTGCTTACGAGCTTCTCATAAACAACAGCGCCGTTTCCAATCTTATCCGTGAAAAAAGAATTCATGAGATAAATACCGTAATAGAGACGAGCTCCGGCGGAGGAATGGTAGATATGAACAGATCTCTCGCAGATCTCGTGCGTAGAGGAGAGATCAGCGTAGAAAGCGCCTATAACAATTCCCTCAATCCCAAAACCCTTGAGAGGATGATATAATAGATAAAAAAATGCTATTTAATTACCAGGTTTTAGACCATACAGGAGCAGAAAAGAAGGGATCCATTGATGCCGTCAATGTTGATATTGCGATTGCCTCACTCCAGAGGCGAGGTTTTGTGATCACTACCATAAGCGAAGAAGGGGAGAGCTCTTTCCTTAAGACCAAAATTCCTTTTTTGGACCATGTTTCCACCAAAGATATCGTGATTCTTTCCCGCCAGCTGGCCACGCTCTTTCAGGCGCAGGTATCGGCTCTTCGCATATTCCGCCTTCTGTCATCTGAATCCGACAATAAGCTACTGGGAAAAAAGCTGACGACAATAGCGGATGATCTCCAGGCCGGGAGCACTATTTCCATGGCGTTGGGAAAACACCCGTCGATCTTTTCTGAATTTTACATAAGCATGGTCAAAGCCGGGGAAGAATCCGGAAAGCTGGACGAGACATTCAATTATCTGGCGGATTATCTCGACAGGACGTATGAATTGGTGACAAAAGCCAGGGGAGCCCTCATATATCCGGCGTTCGTGGTGATCACATTCGTAACTGTCATGGTGCTCATGTTTACGCTTGTCATTCCCAAGATCAGCGCCATACTAGTGGACTCCGGCCAGGAAATTCCTTTTTATACGCAGATTGTGCTGGGTATAAGCAATTTCTTTGTATCATATGGTTTTGTACTTCTGGCGGCGGTGATCGTCGGAGGATTCCTCATCTTCAGATACGTCAAAACTCCTGTCGGCAGAATGGCTTTTGACAGGCTAAAGCTGGACATACCGTATGTCAGTATTTTGTTCAAGAAGCTCTACCTTTCCCGTCTTGCCGACAATATGAATACCATGCTCATTTCCGGAATTTCCATGGTTCGAGCCCTCGAGCTTACTTCATTCGTCATAAATAACGGGGTTTATAACGGCATTGTTACCAATGCCCTGGAAAGCGTGAAAGCCGGCAAGCCCCTGTCAGAAGCTCTTTCCGGAAATAAAGAGATTCCGGGTATCATGATACAAATGATGAA
>JAUYLM010000075.1 GCA_030698965.1 bacterium | reverse complement strand
ATTCAAACTGAAGACGGTGTAAACGGAAAGACCGTAGAGCACAGGAGAACTTGCGATACTCAGGTTAGCATCAGAAAACGGTAAGAAAGAATCTCGAAAGAAAGCGGTGCCTTTGATGTAATCGAATTTAGTCATGGTGCGCCGGGCTGGATTCGAACCAGCGAAGGCCGAAGCCATTAGATTTACAGTCTAATCTCGTTGACCGCTTGAGTACCGACGCGTTTGAAGGACAAAGTGATTCTAACACAACTATCTACTGGAAACCACCACATGACCCTCCAGCCACCAGTCCGATTCGCCTCCGGCAGGAAATGCTCCAATAATCCATTTCCCCTCATTCCAATGAACTCTCACCGCACGCAATACGCCATCCTTGTCCCTGATATAGAGGATATACAAATCTTCCTTTGAAAGAAGATCGCTTTCAATAATAAATGCCAGTTCCCCAAGCGCAATTTCATTCGGCCTTATTTCCGTGAAAATTTCACTGTCCAGCATGTTCTTTTCAATCGTCCTGCACTTAAATTTTACTTCGCGAACAGAGAACTCCATCCCTTCAAACCATGCTTTGAAGTTATTCCCCAAATGTGAAGTTTTTAAATTTTCTATTCTTATGCTTTTTTGATTATAAATTTTATTTTGGAAATTCAACCCCGCCTTTCATGACTATCGAGCTTTCATTCTTTTTTTTGTTTTTTACCTCAAAGGAGAACTCTTCGGGCGACGAGTCCTTTCCTTTTTTCATCCCTACGGCTATCGTTCCTCCCTTGCTTACGCCCTGGGATATCATCAAACCGGCTACCGGAGTCAGAATCTTGTTCTGGATGAGGCGCTTGAGCGGACGCGCTCCATAATGAGGGTCATATCCCTCCTTCGCCATATAGGAAAGGACTTCTGGGGATACAGCCAGGTTTATTTCCTTGGTTCTAAGCCTTTCAACGACTGAATCAATCTGTATTTTCACAATTTTTTCGACTGACTCCCTGCTTAGAATATCGAAGAGTATGATATCGTCCACTCGGTTGAGAAATTCTGGGCGGAAATAATCCTTCAATGAATTCATGACCTTATCTTTGGCATCAGTGTAATTTTCCTTCTCTTCATCCTCGGGACTCTTGGCGAATCCTATTTTTTCCATTTTTTCTATGTATTGCGCGCCGATATTTGACGTCATGATAATTACGGTGTTCTTGAAATTGACCGTACGTCCCTTTGAATCCGTCAGCCTTCCGTTGTCCAATACCTGCAGAAGTATATTGAAAACCTCCGGATGAGCTTTTTCTATCTCATCGAAGAGTATGATTGAATATGGGCGATGCCGTACGGTTTCCGTCAGGTTCCCCCCTTCATCATGCCCTACATATCCCGGAGGAGCTCCGATCAGCTTGGATACAGAGTGCTTCTCCATGAATTCGGACATGTCCACCCGGATGAGGGATTTTTCGTCATTAAATAGGAATTCAGCCAGCGCTTTTGTAAGCTCCGTTTTTCCTACGCCGGTCGGGCCAAGAAAAATAAACGATCCGATCGGACGGTTAGGATCCGCGATACCCGCCCTGGAGCGCTTGATGGTATCGGCAATCTTCTTTACAGCCTCATCCTGTCCGACAATCCTCTTCCTCAGGTCATCTTCCATCCTGGTAAGCTTATGGGCTTCTTCTTCCATCATCCTGCTGACGGGTATGCCGGTCCATCGGGCTACAACGTCGGCTATATCCTGTTCGGTAATCTCTTCTTTAAGAATCCTTCTGGAAGATTGGAGCTTCTTCAGCCTTTTATTCTTGTTCTCCAGATCTTTTTCCAGAGAAGGGATCTTACCGTAGCGGATTTCTGCCGCCTTGGAAAGGTCGGAACGAGCTTCCGCCGCTTCGGCTTCTATGCGGAAGCCCTCCATATCCTTCTTTATCTTTTTTATATCCGTAATTGTCTCTTTTTCATTTTTCCACTTCAATTCAAGCTCCGAAGTGCTTTCCTTCAGATCCGCGATCTCCTTTTCTATTTTCTGTATCCTCATTTTTGCCGTTTTGTCAGTCTCCTTTTTCAAAGCTTCCCTCTCGATTTCCAGACGCATGATCTTTCTGCGGGTTTCTTCGAGCTGGGGAGGCATATTTTCCAAAGAAATCTTCAGGGCGGAAGCTGCTTCATCGATGAGATCAACCGTCTTGTCCGGCAGAAATCTGTCGGAAATATATCGGCTGGAGAGATTGACGGCGGCCACGATAGCATCGTCCGTAATTCGCACGCCGTGATAGAGCTCGTATTTCTCCTTGAGCCCGCGAAGAATAGCCACGGCGTCTTCTATGGAAGGCTCCATGACATGAACCGGCTGGAATCTCCTGGTCAAAGCAGGATCTTTTTCAATATGCTTCTGATATTCCTTCAGGGTCGTGGCCCCTATAGCCCTCAATTCCCCCCTGGCCAGAGCAGGCTTTAGCATATTGCTGGCATCCATTGAACCCTCGGAGGCTCCGGCACCTACTAATGTATGTATTTCATCTATGAAAAGGATTATTTTTCCGTCGGATCTCTCCATCTCCTTCAAAATGTTTTTGAGCCTCTCCTCGAATTCTCCGCGATATTTAGTCCCGGCTATGAGAGAACCGAGGTCAAGGGAGACTAGCTCCTTGTCTTTGAGGGATTCCGGCACATCTCCCTGGGTCATCCGCAGAGCAAGACCTTCTACGATTGCCGTTTTTCCGACTCCCGCTTCTCCGATGAGTATCGGATTATTTTTTGTCCGGCGGGAAAGTATCTGGATCACCCTCAGTATTTCATTATCCCTCCCTATGACGGGGTCCAGCTTG
>JAUYLM010000059.1 GCA_030698965.1 bacterium | reverse complement strand
CAATCCCGGACAACGGCTCACTTTGTAATAGTTTGGTTGTTGGTACGTCAGCAACAGCAATAACATAACTTTATTACCATGAATACACAAAAAGGTATCGCGCCGATCATCATCGCGCTTATTGTCGCTGTCATTCTTGGTGGTGGGTACGCGGTGGTGAAAACCAATCCTAGTATCGCTCAAAAGCTTGGGATTGAGAAAGTAGAGAAAACAGAAGTAGCAAATGCATCAATTACTACTTCAACCATCACGGATGCTGAGGCAAGAGCACAGTTGCAAACCGCTAACATGTGCAATTATCCGGCTGCCTGGTCCCGAAGCGATTGCGTGAATCACCCGGAGCCCCAAACTAGTTTAGAGGGAATTCACCAAGCAGTACTCACCGAGGTCATCAGTTTTAAAAATGCTTGTGATGCTTGGACGGGAAGTGGAGGCACGTGCAATGTGGGGGTAACGGGTGGCACTGAAACGAGTGGCGGACATGTTGACGCTTCCTGTAGCCATATAAGCGGGGACAAAGTGGATATTTCCAATACCGCCTCGGTCAATGCCTATATCCTCGCCAAGGATTCTGCGGGTAAGTATGTAAACTTTACTCAAATGGCCGACCGCCACGATGCCGGCGGGGTAATAACGCCGCAATTTAAAAACAATACGACCGGAGTCACGTATGCCAAAGAGCCCACTCATTGGGATATCGGCGGCGTGGGTTGTACCAAGTAAAAATATCAGAGTTGCAGTAACTCCGACAGTCTGACTATCGGATTCTTGTATCTTATCGCCGTATTTTCGGGCAGGAAGGCCTTCCAACAGCCACCGCAGACCTTCCCGGCGCGAAGACGTGACTTTCTTACCCTCTATCTTCATAGAGTAACCTTTCGGTTATTATTGTCATCGTCGCACTGCTCGTGCTCATCGGCGGTCGGCTCATTGCAATCTTGTAACATTTTCCCTCCTGGATCGGTTATAATAAGTACAATATGGAAGCAGAAACTGAAATCGACTCTATCGCCATTACTTTGCCGGATGAGGTAATCCTGAAGCGTTCTATCACGGAACCCAAGGCCTTTGGCATTATTGTTGATCGGTATGAAATCCCGTTTCTTAATGCCGCTAGGCGTATCCTAGGCAGAGAAGACGCAGAAGACGCGGTGCAAGAGACATTTGTGCGCATGTACATACATGCTCCCAAGTACTCCAAAAGGGAGGGGACAAAGTTTTCCTCATGGGCGTACGCGATTTTGATCAGGGTCTGCTATACTATATACTCTAAGAATAAAAAGAGGGCCACATTTACTCTTGATCCGGATATCACCAGGGAAATAGAGGACTTTTCTATAAAGGAGCTTAGGGAGTATGGTTTTGATAAAGAATATCTGTTATCCTTGGTCTCCAAACTCCCATCCCTATTGAAACGCACGATTGAGCTGTACATTTTTGACCATAAGTCAGAAAAGGAAATTGCCCAGATTGAGGGTGTTTCATACGGCGTGGTCAGAACAAGGATATCTAGAGCCAAGGATAAGCTTAAAGAGCTAAATATGGTATATTCTAGAGATAAGAATTTATATAAATATGAATCCTGAATTTCAGCTTAAATATGAGGTCATGTCACGTATTAAAACTGTGCGCAATATTTGGCTGTTCAGCACATCTCCGCTTGCGGGGGTCATTTTTACTGCTGCGCTTATTTTTTGTTCAAGCATTCTGGTTTCTTTCGGGGATGTTGTTGCTAATATGATGATGCAGGTTGATTGGACGAACCGATTGACATACGCTTACTCGTCCCTTCTCCATTCGCGCGTGACTGTACAAGCATTGGCCATTCTTTTGGCCGGTTCTTTCTTGATGGTAAGTATAAACTCTCTTAGGCGTCTACGTGCTATAATCTGGGCATGATTTTAGATGATATAAGGGCGGCAGATTCCATTCTTTTGCATTGCCATCCCTCTCCAGATCCTGATAGCGTCGGTTCAGCCTTGGCAATGAAGTTCGCTCTTGAACAGCTTGGTAAAAAAGCGACCCTCATAAGAGGAGATTCCGAAATTCCAAAAGCCTTCATGCATTTTCCAGGGGCTGGAGATATAGTCAATAAGAATTTTTTTGAAATTGATATAAGCGGATTCGATCTTTTTATCGTGCTCGATTCAGGCCAGAGCGGAATTTCCCGCCTTGGAGGAGTTGTATTTCCTCCAACTCTGAAAATTATAAATATCGATCATCACCGAACGAATCCAGGCTGCGGATCGGTCAATCTAATCGACCCGTCCTATCCTGCGACATGCCTGATTCTTTTCGATCTTTTTAAGGAATGGAATATTAAATTGGATGAAAATATCGCAAGCAATCTTTTTATTGGAACATATACTGATACAGGAGGCTTCAAATACGAAGGTGTAAGTTCAAAGACATTTGCCGCGGCGGCTGAACTGGTTACGCATATAGAAGATCTTCCCCGCCTCATTTCCAGAATGGAAAATTCTAATACTCCCGGCTTGATGATTTTCAATGGAGCCGCCCTAAGCTCAATTTCCGTTTTCTTTGACGGAATTTTGGCAATATCATCAGTTTCCTATTCCACCATTGAAGCAAAAAAAATTCCGGTTAACGATGTCAGTGCCGGCCAAGTTTCCTCTTTCATGCGTAGTGTTTCTGACTGGAGTATTGTCGCCTGCGCCGTGGAATCGGCGCCCAATAGCGTAAAATTGAGTTTACGGTCTAAAGATTCAAATAAATATGATGTCTCCAGACTGGCCGCTGAACTTGGCGGAGGGGGGCATAAGGCGGCAGCAGGAGCGATTCTCTCTATGCCACTGGATCAGGCTTTTGAAAAGGTGGTTTCAGCGGCAAAGGTAATGTATAATCTTTAATATGGAAGAAAAAATGCCTTTATCAGCATACGTAACGTTTGTCTTAGCAATTATTGTCATTGGAGCTGGATATTATTGGTGGTCGGCTAGAAGTGTTGAAACAGTTACAGAACAGAAGGAAACACCAGGGACCGAACTGATCCAAGCTTCGCAGTCATTAAAAAATTTTATGCATGAAATAACAATAGAAACGAACAAGGGAAAAATAGTAATCGAAACTTACGATCAGGACGCGCCGAAGGCTGCGAAGAATTTTGTCGACTTAGCCAGCAAATCTTTCTATAATGGAGTCATTTTCCATCGAGTCATAAAAGGCTTCATGATACAGGGAGGTGATCCGACTGGGACAGGCAGAGGAGGTCCCGGATATTCATTTGAAGATGAGTTGAACCCAGACACAGAATCATATAAGGCAGGTTACAAGAGAGGCGTGGTGGCTATGGCGAATTCCGGTCCGGATACAAATGGCAGCCAATTCTTCATTATGCATGCTGATTACCCATTGCCGAATAATTACACTATTTTTGGACGTGTAGTAAGTGGCATGGAGGTGGTAGATGCTATTGCAAATACGAAGGTGGGCGGAGATGATCGACCTATAGAGGAGATTGTGATGAAGAAGGCGACGGTGGAGAAAAAGTAATAACTATTGACTTTTTTATACATATGCTATATAGTGTTAAAGCAATGATAAATACAGGTCCACAACTCAATATCAACCCAAATTCTGCCCGTAAAGCAGGCTTTGTACGCTGTGTTCCAAGTATTTAAATCAAATCTCAATTTGAATACCTAAAACACCGCGTAAAAGCGGTGTTTTTAGTTCTTTTTGGTTAGTTCTCCACAACTCAACAACAGCAAATAGAAGGGATAAACAATGGTAGAAATGATGGCGGTTAAAAGACAGAAGGGAAATCCTCTAATCTATCTCTTTGGCAAGACCTGGGAGTACTCAAGAGGGAATAAGAAAAGCGTGGTGCTTTATTGGGCGATGTTCATCGTTGCTAATGCAGGCGCGCTCATCGCCCATCCTCTGATCCTCGCAAAGATGTTCTCAACTCTGCAAGCAGAGGGTGTGACTGGTGGAAACTTCTGGTTTCTTATCAAGCTGCTCTTGGCTAATTTTTCTCTCACATTCATGTTCTGGGGCCTTCATGGACCAGCGCGGTGTATAGAAAGGGCTAATGCCTACAGAGTTCGGGCTGGATACTGCAAATATCTAGTCAAAGGAATTCTAACGCTTCCTCTGGATTGGCATTCTGAACATCACTCTGGTGATACCATCGATAAGATTGATAAGGGTCGGCAAGGTATATATGCTTTTGCCTCAGATTCATTCGAGCCTATCTATGCGGGTGTAAGGTTGATTGTAAGTGTCTTCATGCTCTCATACTTCAGTCACAAGGCTGATGTTCATGCTACGGGACTTATAGTGCTTACAATGATTGCTCTCACAGCATTTATTGTAATTAAATTCGATAAAAAAATAATGGCAAATTACAAGCTCCTTAACCGTGGAGATAATCTGGTCTCGGCCAGCATCATTGATGCGATCAGTCATATTACGACAGTAATTTCACTCAGAGTGGAAAAACGTCAGCTGGAATTCATATCGCATAATGTAGATGCACCATTCCAACTATACAAAGCAACGAATCGCATCAATGAAACCAAATGGTTTCTGGTGAGCGTTTGCTGTTCTATAATGTGGATGCTTGTTCTTGGAAATTACTTCTGGGATCATATAGATGCGGTTAAAGGAGTCCTTATTGGAAGTATTTTCCTTCTAATCAGATACCTTGATGAGATGAGCAATCTCTTTCAGAGATTCGCGGACATGTACAGTGAGGTTCTTCAGCGGCAGGCCAGAGTCTTAAATGCGGAGGAAATCGCCACTGAATTCAAGGAGGAAAGTCTCACTAATCATGTCTTACCGAAAAACTGGCAGACGATTGAGGTGAAGAACCTGAACTTCACATATAAGAATTCGGAAGGAAAGACACTTCACTTGAGCGATATCAATCTCTCGATAAAGAGAGGTTTGGATATAGCTCTAGTCGGTTGGAGCGGAGGTGGCAAATCAACCTACCTTAAAACAATGCGCGATCTCCATCAGCCTGAATCCGGGAATGTATCTGTCGATGGCCTGCATATCCCAGAAGGGTTTGCCGGTATTAAGAACGACATATCTCTTATCCAACAGCAGCCGGAGATATTCGCTACCACGATCCGCAACAATATCACTATTGGAGCGGAGTGCTCCCTAGAGAAAATTCGGTACTACATGGATATGGCCTGCTTTTCCGAAGTCCTCGATTCATTGCCAAAGGGTCTTGATTCGGTGATTAACGAAAGGGGAGTCAATCTTTCTGGAGGTCAGAGACAGCGTCTTGCGCTGACGAGGGGGCTTCTGGCCAGTGAGGGTAAGTCACTAATTCTCATCGACGAGCCGACATCCAGTGTAGACGAGGCTACGAAGTATCGGATATTCAACAATATTCGCCAAGGATTCAAAGAATCTTGTATCATATTCGCGACCCACGAAATTCAATTTCTTCCACTTTTCGACTATGTTTATATGTTCGAAAATGGAAGGATTACAGGTTCTGGGACTGTTGAGAGCCTTACAGAGTCGTGTCCAGAGTTTCGAAAACTTTGTGCACACTCCAAACAGGAAAGGGCTTCCTGAGTACTCACAAGCAGTCTGGATTATATCCGGACTGCTTTTTCTATGTAAAAAACAAAAATCCGCTTTCGCGGATCTTTGCGGAATATACCCTTGGTCAGAATTCCCCCTTCGACAATAAAATAAGTATATTCTTTTTTGGTTATGAAGTCAAATTTGTGACAACCACTTTTCCCTGTGGAGGTGAGGGGAAGTTGAACCCCTAAATCCCTCTTGTCGAAGGAGGATTTCTAACCTTAGCACCCCCACAGGGAAAAATGGCCGTCATGGGTCGGATTATACATAATCGATATGAATTCCTGATGAATTTTTTATGAATTTTTGATAAACTTTTTATCCGGCAATATTTTTACCTATTGTGTCCATACGAAATTGTGTGTTGGACTGGCGGCGGGTGTATTTTTCCTGTTATACTTTTGGCATGACTTCTACCTTCACTCAAAAAATCCACGATATCGTCCGTAAAATTCCCAAAGGAAAAACTTTGACCTACAAAGAAGTCGCCTTGCGCGCTGGAAATCTGAAAGCTTGCCGCGCCGTAGGAAACATCCTGAATAAAAACTATAATAAAGACATACCATGCCACAGGGTAGTGAGATCAGATGGAAAAACTGGAGGGTACAATAGGGGAGCTGAATTAAAGGCCAAGATATTAAAAAAAGAAGCAAAGCATGCCAATGGATAAATACAGCGCGGTCTGGGTTTCTCACTCTTCCATGGGCGACTTTTTGAAATGTCCGCGGTGCTATTATCTGCATAATGTTTACAAGAGTCCTAAAACCGGCAGAAAAATAAGTATAGTTAGCCCGGCACTGTCTCTGGGAAGCGCAGTTCACGAGGTCCTGGAGGCCCTGGCTTTGATACAGGCTGAGAAGCGCTTTGAAAAGCCGCTTCTGGAAAAGTTTGAAAAGGCATGGGTCCGGGTGAGTGGCAAGAGAGGCGGATTTACCTCAGAGAAGGAAGAAATAGAAGCAAAAGAAAGGGCAAAGGAGATGATATTGAGAGTAGAGAGGAACCGCGAGCCACTCGCCGAGAAGACCATCAGGATAAAAGAGGGGCACAATGGAATGCCCCCAAACTTCTTCCTGTCGGAAGAAGAAAATATTATCCTTTGCGGAAAGATCGACTGGCTGATCCATAAGCCGGAGGATGACAGTGTACACATTCTAGACTTTAAGACCGGCAGAAATGAGGAGAATGGAGAATCTCTTCAGCTCCCGATTTACCAATTGCTGCTAAAAAAATTGCAGAAGAGGAAAGTAAGCGGTGCAAGTTATTGGTATATAGAAAGGGACGATAAGCCTGTAGATGTATCTCTTCCGGGGGATGAAGAATCCTTTGAAAGGGTAATGTCTGTCGCTATCCAGGTCAAAAAAGCCCGCGAAGGGAGAAATTTCCAATGCCCGCGAGGATCAGAGGGATGCTTTGATTGTAGTCCATATGAGAGCATCATAAAGGGCGAGGCGGAGTTTGTAGGGGTTGGGGAGATGAGACAGGATCTTTACTTGGAAATGTCACGGTAAATACCGATCCTCCAGCCGGGTTATTTCTTGCCTCAATTGTGCCTTTCAAGTCATTTTCGACGATTGATTTCACGG
>JAUYLM010000054.1 GCA_030698965.1 bacterium | reverse complement strand
AAATGCGGGGAAATTCACTATTGAGAAGATCCAGCCATCCGATTCCCCCCAGTACAACGATTCTCTTCTTACAAAAGAAGATGTGCTGAAGGAAGTAGAGGAAGTGGGCAAAAAAGCAGGTGTGAGCGAAGGGGTTTCATTTGTTGACCATCTCCTTTCCAATCCAGTTTCTGTTCCCCAGCAAACCGAAGTAATAAAAGAAATGCCCGCGGAAGAAAAACACGAGCCTGAAGTAAAAAAAGAAGAAGCTCCTAAAAATTACCAGGTTGATCCTTATAGAGAACAGATTTAATGATATAATGTACGCATGCGTTTCCAAGTCCCACAGTTCATCGAAGTAGAAGACAAAATATTCGGGCCGCTTACCCTGAAGCAGTTCATATATATGGCCGGGGGAGCCGGCTTGTCATTCGTCATATATAGGATGCTGGGATCTCTTGTGCTTTCCTTCCTGCCCATCCTCCTGATCATGGCATTCTCGGCATCTTTGTCATTTTACAAGGTGAACAACAAGCCCTTCATACTGGTAGTGGAGGCGGCCTTCAAGTACTTTTTCTCAAACAAGCTTTACATATGGAAAAAAGAGGAGAACGTAAAAGCCCAATCCGCGGATGATAAGGAGGCGAAGCAGTATGCCTCGGTCATGGTTCCAAAGATTTCAGACAGCAAGCTCAAGGATCTGACATGGAGCTTGGATATAAAGGAGAGCATGTACACTAATAAAAACCAAAAATAATATGGCTGTAGCATCAAAAACAACTCAGGACTTCGTGCCCATACGGGAAATCCGTGACGGGATCGTAATACTCAAGGATGGATCCATGAGAGCGCTGGTATTGGCTTCCTCCCTGAACTTCGCGCTGAAGTCTGCTGATGAGCAGAATTCAATCATTTACCAATTTCAGAACTTCCTGAACTCATTGGACTTCTCCGTACAGATCTTCGTCCAGTCAAAAAAACTGGACATACGGCCATACATAGCCCTTCTGGAGGAAAGGTATAAAGAACAAGTAACGGAGCTAATGAAAATACAGACAAGAGAATATGTCGAATTCATAAAAACATTCGTAGAGAATTCCAATATAATGACAAAAAGCTTCTTCCTGGTCGTGCCCTACACGCCGCCGGCCCTGACAGCCAACAAGAATCCCATCAGCCATTTTATAAACAAAAATAAGGGAGCAGATAACAAAATAGCCGAGAATGCCGAGTTTGACGAGTACAGAAGCCAGCTAGAACAAAGAGTGGGAGTGGTTGAGCAAGGATTGGTGCGATGCGGAATACGTGTGGCGGAGCTTGGAACGGAAGAAGTGGTAGAATTATATTACAAGATATTTAATCCGGGGGAAACAGAAAAGCCCATCCAGATTAATTAGCAAATAAATTTTAATGAGCATATTTAGCAAACTAACAGGAAGGGAAGAGAAGCCGCCTATTACATCTCTCATGCCACAGGAGATTTACGAGGCGGGCATCCTTGAATTAAAGGATATCATCGCGCCATCTGCACTGAAGATAAGCCCTAAGGAGCTGAATTTGGGTGAAAAAGTAGCCAGGACATTTTTCGTGATCTCCTACCCGCGCTTCCTGACGGAAAGCTGGTTCGCTCCGATCATCAACCTAGACAAAGTTTTCAATATTTCCATATTCATACACCCGGTAGACACGGCAAAAATACTCAGGCATTTCCAGAAAAAAGTAGCCGAGGTGCAGAGCCAGATATCACAGCGCGAAGACAAGGGCTTGGTCCGCGATCCAATGCTTGATACCGCTTACCAGGACCTGGAAGCGCTGAGAGACAACCTCATGCAGGCTCAGGAAAAAATATTTGATGTCGGAGTATACATCACGCTATATGGGGATTCCAGTGCGGAGCTAGATAAGACGGAATCGGAAATAAAATCCATATTGGAATCAAAGCTCGTATACATAAAACCAGCCCTTTTCCAGCAGGAGGGCGGGTACAGAAGCGTCCTTCCGATTGCGAGTGACGAGCTGGGAGTTCACTCCAAGCTCAATTCTTCTCCTCTTTCTTCTCTTTTCCCATTCGTTTCATTTGACCTCACCTCCGACAAGGGAATACTATACGGAATTAACCGTCACAACTCTTCTCTTGTTCTTTTTGACCGATTTTTGCTGGAGAACTACAATTCCGTGACATTCGCCAAAGCCGGAGCCGGGAAATCATACTGTACGAAGCTGGAGATACTGCGAACTCTGATGTTTGACACAGAAGTCATCGTTATAGACCCCGAAAAGGAGTACGAGTACATGGCAGAAGCGACGGGAGGCAAGTATTTCAATATTTCTCTAAACTCGGAACATCACATTAATCCATTTGACCTGCCGGTGGCGCGGGAGGACGAGTCTTCGGCGGATATTCTCCGGTCAAATATCATAAATCTTGTGGGTCTTTTCCGCATCATGCTCGGCGGGCTGTCTCAGGAAGAGGATGCTATCATCGATAGGGCTATTACGGAGACTTACGCTCTGAAGGACATTACTCCTGAATCCGATTTCAGAAATGTCGAACCGCCTTTGCTTTCTGATTTTGAACTTGTGCTTGCTGGCATGGAAGGTGCCCAGTCACTAGTAGAGAGACTGACAAAATATACAAAAGGAACGTGGTCAGGATTTATAAACCGCCCTTCTAATGTCGATATCAATAAAAAATTCGTCGTATTTTCCCTTCGAGATATGGAAGATGAACTCAAACCGGTCGCCATGTACATCGTCACACACTATATATGGAATGCGATCAGGAAAAATCTTAAAAAAAGACTTTTAGTCATAGACGAGGCGTGGTGGATGATGAAATCGGAAGATACGGCTTCATTCCTTCTTGGTCTGGCAAAAAGAGGGCGTAAATATTACCTCGGCCTCGCGACGATTACCCAGGACGTGGACGATTTCCTCAAGTCTCCTTACGGCCTTCCGATCATTACCAACTCTTCAATCCAGATTCTGCTCAAGCAGTCGCCATCGTCGATAGATAACGTGCAGAGGACTTTCAATCTGACAGATGAAGAAAAATATCTTCTTCTAGAATCAGACGTGGGGGAGGGAATATTCTTCGTGGGACTCAAGCATGTGGCCATAAAAGTTGTAGCTT
>JAUYLM010000049.1 GCA_030698965.1 bacterium | reverse complement strand
GATCACGATGATCTGCATTGGCAGCTCCTGGATGAGGAGATCGGCTATATGCACCAAAAGATCCAGTCCTTTCTGCTTGCTTAGCCGGCTTACGACGCATATAACAAAGACGTCATTATCCACAGGAAGGCCGAAGTGATCCTGTAGAGCGGCTTTGTTCTTTTCCCGGTTCTCTAGAGAGTGAGCGTCGAATCTGGTATTTATATATGAGTCCGTTCTTGGATTCCAAATATCGTAGTCAATACCGTTCAATATTCCCGTCAATACGGACCGGCGTTCACGTAGGAGATCATCCAGAAGCTCGCCGTAATCCTTCGTCAGCATTTCCTTGGCATAGTTTGGAGAAACGGTGTTGATCGCGTCGGCATAAGTGACCCCTCTTCTCATCCAATTCAATTTGGAAAGCCGCGGATGATTGAATCCCGGCACCGGAGAGTGACCGTCATCAAAGTCCATTTCAGAAACAAAATGATGGTCGAAATTTCCCTGATAGTAGAGATTGTGTATTGAAAAGACTGTAGAAATTTTTGAAATGACCGGGTCATGAGTATATACAGTCTTGATGTAATTCGGAACCAGGCCGGACTGCCAGTCCAGAGAAACAATCACATCTGGAACCCAGCCATCCTTCCGAGTCGCAGACAGGCGGATGAACTCCAGTACTCCTCGGCACAAGAGCGCGAATCTGACGGTATCATCCGCGTATCCATATACGTTCGCCCTCTGCTCATAATATTCTTCGTTTTCCAAAAAATAGCTTATGACTCCGACTCCTGAGTTTTGAGATTCGGAAGGATCGCACTTCTTTACATTGCAGATCAGAGAGCTTGGACCATCTTCATTCCCTGTAGGAACATTGAGGTCCTTGTGCTCCATTTTTAAATGAAAAAGCTCATCGTCAATAGACAGGTACCTTGGAATCATGATGCGCGCATCGTGCCCAAGCTCATAAAGAGATTTTGGCAGAGAATACATGACCGAAGCCAGTCCTCCTACTTTGACGAATGGCGAAGCCTCTGTGCCCACAAAGAGCACTTTGAGCTTTTTCTTGCCTGTGAATATGTCCATGGAAAGTCAATTATACAACTCTTTCCTATATTGTTCAAGCATTCGCTTCGTCGTATATGACTTTTCCATTAATTCAATGGTAGAGCGCATACGGACGATCCAATCGCATTCCCCATAAAAACAAGGGAGGATTTCGTGCTCCAGCAGGTCATAGAAGACCCTTGCGGTACGGTCTTCAGGCAGGTCCCAGCCTATTCCATCCAGGGATACTTCCCCTACCCAGCCGTCTCGGACACTGCACTGAATGGCGCCGTTCAGTCCGGATTTCATACCGCTTGTTCCACACGCCTCCTTGCCCAATTCCGGAGTATTGAGCCAGATGTCAGCGCCCTGAACCAGCTTGAGAGCGAGAGAGGACGAGTAATCGGGAAGATAGGCAACCCTCCCCACAGTCTCCGCATCCTCCGAAAAGGAAATCATTTTTTCTACAATCCCCATCCCTTCACTGTCCGCAGGATGAGCCTTACCGGAGATGACTATTTGCAGAGGAAATTCCTGACTATTGACTATATCCACGATTCTTCTGTAGTCCGACAAAATCAGGCTAGGCCTCTTATATACTGCGAAGCGCCTCGCCCAGATGAGGGTACAGACCTCTGGATTCAGCGTCTTTCCAGTTACGCCTTTCACGTAAGAGCAAAGTTCAGACCGCAATTTCTGCTTTGCGTTCCAAAGATCTTCATTGGATACCGCCGTACTCCCCGCCATCTCTCCTGCCTGCCATTTTTTACGGTAAACGCCGTTCGTAATGGGGATAAGGACGCTAGATGGATGTTTCTTTTTTTCAAAGATAGTATGCTGGACGCTCACTCCATTCTGCCTGGAGGCGACGGACAGGAGAAATTTGGTCGTTGAAAACATATTGCCGTCCAACTCATATTTCCCTTTTTCGAATATCTCATCAAAAAATTCTCCGCAATACGAGCCTATGAGACTGCGCAGATCAGGAAGCGGAATCAGCTGACCGGCTTCGGAAAGAATAGTGTGTTTTGTGGCCACAATCCTATCTAAACTATCCTTCATCTCGGTCATTATGGCTATCCCGGCAAAAGCCGTATGACCTTCATTCAAATGATATACGGATGGAAAAATATTCAACTGCTTCAGAAGCCTGACTCCGCCTATGCCCAGGATCAGCTGCTGTTTTATCCTTATGGAAAATTCGGGATCATAGAGGCGCGAAGTGATTTCTCCCGCATCCAAAAGGAAAATATGGACATTTTCCGCGAGAGACGAGTGCCAGACTTCAGCCCTGATCATTTCGCCCCCGATGGGAACTTGAACCCCGTCAGGCAGGACTGAAAAGGAGTTAGGAAGCGGTGCTTTGCCATATTTGATCCCTATGGCGATAAATGGAATATTTTGGTCGGCAGCTTCCCGGACATAGTCGGCCGCGAGAATCCCCAGCCCTCCGGCGTACATAGCAGTGTCATCTAAAAGAGCGTACTCCGAGCAGAAGAAAGCTACTGGCGGATTTATCCATGCCCTTATCAGCATCTCTGTTTCTTCAGGACATTTTACTTTTATTGTCCGAATCCCCGCCTCGAAAATAGAGTAGTCATTCCCTCCTGGTACGATGGCATCGCCGACAAAGACGACATCTTCTTTGGCAAGTCCTAGCTGTTTTAAAAGCAGGTTCAATCCGACAGCCTTGTTGAAGACCTCTGGAAGAATGTCTACAGAAGTCGTCCCTGCAATAGACGCTGATATGCCTTTGACTTTGGATTCCAAAGCTTCTTTGATTTTCCTCCTCTTGGAAAGATCAGGGTCCCACTTTTCTTTTTCTTCTAGAGCAGCCTGCTGTCCGAGAGCGGCGAATGATATTTGCGTATCTCGATCATCTATATATTCACCGCGGGGATTCGGTGGAATACCGTATTTGTCGGAAGAGATGATCTCATTCAGGGCGTTTATGGCTTTCTTTTTGATTTCATCAGGAAAATCTTCCTTGTCAGTCATATTCCATTTATTCTCCTTTTCGTCGTATTCAAATCTTTCCGCGCCTTCAGTCGGAAGCAGGATGAAATTTTTATTCGGTTCGATGAATGGAATCAGCTGGGCCTCGAACTGCCTGAATGATCCTCCGGAGATGACCACAACTTTAGCTGTTTTGGAGAGATCGTTCAAAAGAGATGCAATTGCTCCCGAAACGGCTCCTTTGCTGGGAGCAAGAGTGC
This sequence comes from bacterium, assembly GCA_030698965.1. Taxonomy (GTDB): domain Bacteria; phylum Patescibacteriota; class Minisyncoccia; order Phycocordibacterales; family PALSA-1337; genus CAIOGI01. Next base: position 7,321 of record JAUYLM010000049.1, on the reverse strand, counting down.
CATCCATATCGAAAGCGGCAAGCTTATAGACAAAAGACATGCAAACATAATAACATAGTAATAAGAAGCCCACATGTGCGTCTAATACTATGAACAACTCACAAAAACAATTCATCGAGGCATATGAAAAGCACTCGGACGCATTGTTCCGATTCTGCTTTTTCAAGCTGAGTGACAAAGAACGGGCCAAGGATCTTCTCCAGGAAACTTTCTCAAAAGCCTGGGAATACGTGTCCACCAAGGGCGGCGTGGATAATTTGAGGGCATTTCTTTATAAAATTCTATCCAACCTCATCATAGACGAATACCGCAAGCGCAAGCCTGTAGACTCCCTGGAGGATCTGAAGGATGTCGGGTTTGATCCTTCACGCGATGACACCGCTTCCTGGATGAACAGGATAGACGGCTCCAAGGCCATCATTCTTCTTCTGAAGATACCGGAGCCTTATCGCAGTGCTATATTTATGCGCTACGTACAAGGACTCTCTCTAGGAGAGATAGCGGAGATCACTGAGGAAAATGAGAACGCCATTGCCGTGCGCATCCACAGGGGACTCGATAAGTTAAGAAAACTTTATAATAGAGAGAAGCGGGAAGTAAAATAAGAAATCAGCAAGCTGTTTGTAATATCCTAGGGTAAGTAACGTCAGTAATCTCGCGCTGAAACCTTTCCTTTATTAAAAAATAATAAACAATAAAATGGCAACAATAATAAACAATCCCGGAAACGAATCGCCTGGAAGCAGCGGGGCTGATTCTGCGGCAGGAATCGTAATCGGCATTATCATAGCGATCATTCTGATTGCTCTATTCATGATCTACGGACTGCCGGCTTTGAGACAGGATCGGGGGGCAGCCAACACGACTCAGCCGGATACCACAAATGTCAACGTTTCTGTTCCAAATCCTATTCCGGACAACAATAACAATCAGTGATTATGCTTGAATTCATCCAGTGCCTTTTCCTCCCTCCTTATTTCTTCAGGCGTACTTGTCCCTGCTTTAGCAGTCTTCACCAGCATCCAGGCGGCAATGAGAGTAGTGATGGGAACCGCCATCACCAAGCTTATGTTGCCTATCATAATCCTTATTATTTCAGTGGCGAAAATTTCTCTACAGGCTATTCCTATCCATAGCCTGTTCAGACGTATGAAGTCAAAAGTTATGTCTGTTTACGAGATAAGTCTCTTATTGCGTAAACCATGAAGGATCTTGCACGGCGCCACGATTCTAGGATCCACAATCCTATAGAAGATATTTAGACCTTCCCTCCTTGTCTGAACCAAGCCATTATGCCGGAGTAGAGCAAGGTGTTGAGACAGGTTAGCCTTAGTGGCCTTTGTAGTCTTCAGCAGATGCTCCACCGAAGTTTCTTTAAGCTTCAGGATATTGAGTATTTCCAGACGCTTGGAATTGGCCAGAATTTTATAAATTAATGCGTTCTTATTATAGGCTTCCTGCGGCAGCGGTGATTTCATAGTTTCGATATTATAACACATAATATTTGGGTTTGCTTCACTTATCCACTACTCACTTGGATTACCGCTTGATATACTAAGTTTCGTAACTAATTAACTATTAAATAATACCATCCATGAAAACACTTGTAAGTAGCATTCAGAAGAGAGACGGTTCCGTGGTCCCATTTGATATCCAGAAAATAGTTAATGCTATATATAAATCGATGCTGTCGACGGGCGAGGGATCTCTCAAGGAAGCGGAGATAGTCGCAAATAAAGTCTACGCGGACGCGCTGAGAATAACAAGAAAATACAAGAACTTTATCCCTACTGTCGAGGGAATTCAGGACACTGTGGAAAAGGAGCTGATACTCTCAGAGTACGTAAAAACATCAAAAGAATACATAATTTACAGGGAACAAAGAGCCAAGCTCAGGGCAAAAGGAATGCGTGTTCCGCCCAAAGTAAAAAAACTGGCCGAGGAAAGCAAGAAATACTTTCGAAATTCTCTGGGAGAATTTGTATATTACCGCACATACTCCAGATGGATACATGAGGAAGGTCGACGGGAGACATGGATAGAAACAGTAGACAGATACATCTCTTTTATGAAAGAGAATGTGGGAGGAAAGCTCAAGGAATCAGAATACAAAGAATTGAGAGAGGGTATATTGAGGCATGAGGCGATGCCCTCCATGAGGCTCCTGCAATTCTCCGGACAGGCAGCTAGAAGAACAAACGTCTGCGCGTACAACTGCTCATACATTGCCCCGGAAAGTTTCAGAGATATGGCTGAGATAATGTACGTCTCCATGTGCGGGACCGGCGCGGGCTGGTCGGTTGAAAGTCAGAATGTTCAGAAGTTTCCGCAGATCAATCTCCAAACCGGCAAGAAAAGACCGAAGCATATAATACCAGACAGCAAAGAAGGATGGGCGGATGCATTGATCCTGGGAATGACAGTTTGGGCGGAGGGTGATGATATTGATTTTGACTATTCCCTGCTCAGACCGGCTGGAGCGAGATTAAAAACCATGGGAGGAAAAGCATCCGGCTTTGAGCCGCTTCAAAGGCTTCTAACATTTACAAGAGAAAAAATGCTGACTCGCCAGGGACGCCGCCTCAGGAATATAGATGTGCATGACATCATCTGCATGATAGGAGACTGCGTCGTCTCCGGCGGAGTCAGAAGAAGCGCCATGATTTCGCTATCAGACTTGGATGACGGCGATATCCGCGATTCGAAAAAAGGAACATTCTACATAAGTGAACCGCAAAGAATGCTGGCCAATAACTCGGCCGTATATATTCAGAAGCCATCCAATGCCGAGTTTATAGAAGAATGGACGGCCCTAATGAGATCCGGATCCGGAGAAAGAGGAATATTCAATAGAGGATCGCTGGCAAAAACGCTTCCGAAGAGAAGGATAGAGGTACTGAAGGAATATAAAGGCTACTTTGATCCAACAGAACAGAATATCATCGGACCAATCGGGACAAATCCATGCGGAGAGATAATCCTTCAGTCCAAACAATTTTGCAATCTTTCTGAAGTTGTAGCCAGGACCGAAGATGATGAGAAGTCGCTACTAAGAAAAATGCGTCTAGCGGCCATCCTGGGAACATACCAGGCCAGCCTCACCAACTTCCCTTATTTATCAAAGGAGTGGAAAAATAACTGCAAAAAAGAAGCTTTACTCGGAGTTTCTGTGACAGGCCAGTGGGATTGCCCCGTCGCGAGAAATGCGGCCACTCTTGAGAAATTAAAAAAAGAAGTAATAAAGACAAATCAGATATACGCCAAAAGATTCGGTATTAATCCTTCTACATGCACAACGGCGGTTAAGCCTTCCGGCACTCTCTCTCAGACCGTTGACTGCTCTTCTGGAATGCACCCGCGACACGCTCCTTTCTATATCCGCAGGATCAGGATCTCAGCTATGGATTCATTATTCAAAATGCTGAAGGATCAGGGAGTTCCGTATCATCCAGAAGTTGGTCAGTCAAAAGAGAACGCTACAACCTACGTCCTGGAATTTCCAGTAAAGGCTCCGAATGGGTCAATATACAAGAATGATCTGTCTGCCATAGACCAGCTGGAGCATTGGAAATTGGTAAAGTTGCACTACACCGAACACAATCCCTCCGTTACGGTTTCCATAGGAGAAAATGAATGGATCGAGGTCGCCAACTGGATATACCAAAACTGGGATATCATTGGTGGGCTCTCTTTCCTACCTCGGGACAATCATGTCTATCAGCTTGCGCCATATGAGGCAATTGACGAGAAAAAATACCATGAACTGGCGAAACGGCTTGAACATATTGATTATTCGAAAATAATTACATATGAAAAAACCGACGAGCTCGACGTTAAAAAGGAGCTAGCTTGCGTAGCCGGAGTATGTGAAGTCACTGTGTAATTTAATCCTGGAATTCCACTTCGAAAGGATACATGCCCATGCCGCATGACCCATAAAACGTCCCGGCTTCTTGGACTCCAATATCAATCTCAGTTGATCCTGTCTGAGGAAGGAACTTGCTTATATTAACGCTTGGAATCCGAACCGCCGCAGAACAATCGAATGTGCCTTTCGTATCGAAACGCAGTATCGTAGGCAAACCGGCTCTGGCAGTGCTTCTCCTAGGCTGATAACCTCCCTTGGCGCTTATCGCCACGATCTGCTTTCCATCGACAATGCTGACATTATCACGGTTCACAGCAGGCTCATCTTTACTTCCACTTCCCGTGAATATGAGAGCCCCTCCGATGAGAACTGCCGCAATTATTATTGATATGGAAATCGCTTTCATAAGGTAATTATACTAGAAGTTGAAAAGCGGGGGTATGAACCCTATTACCGCCAAGCTGTTTATAAGATTGAATAACGCGAACATTATTACAATGAGCCCGGCAGTCTTGAAGAAGATTCCGGCCTTTGAGCTATTATGTATACTGAATGAACTGAAACTTATAAGGACGAGAACAGGTAAAGTTCCCAATGCGAAGGCGAACATCGTCAGCCCCCCGCTCATGAAGCTTCCAGTAGTAAGTGTGTAAAGCTGCATGGACTGAGTGAATCCACAAGGAAGAAAGAACGTGGCAATACCCACAAGCACTGGAGTGAGTGTGTGATTTAACTTCGAAACGCCTTGGGCATGCTTTGCTATGAATTTCGGCATTGCTGGTTGGAGCTTCTTCGTCCAATGGAAAACATCCAGAAGATTGACTCCTAGAACGAGCATAACGATAGCAATGATCAGTCCCAGAATAAATGTCGCGGACGTATTCAAGGTAAACGCCGCTCCAATCGCGCCTATGACTCCTCCAAGGAGGAAGAATGATAACAGCCGTCCGATATGGAACATGAGCTGTGGCTTTACCTTATCCCCCTCTTTGGCGAACGTCGCCGACATGGAAAGTACGAGTCCGCCGACAACCGCCATGCATGTTGAAAGTGAAGCTATGATGCCAATGATAAATGCCGTGCCATAGGTAACATTTTCCGCGTTAACCAGATTCACTATTCCAAGCTTCTGCAAAATTACGAAAAAGACAGCGAAGGCAAGGGCTATGGGCACCGCAATTTTAAAATCGGTCCACTTAGTTTTTTTAATATGCTTATCAATCGATATTGCATATCCATGCTTTTTCAAAGGCTGGCTCAATTCTTCCGCGATCTGTTCTGGAGATTTGTTTCCGAAGTCACCGATTATTTCAAGCGAGCATTGCCTGAGGCTTGATTTCACATGAGAGACATGGGACAAATCTCCAAGCTCGCTCTCTATCATGAGAACGCAGGAATGACAGTGCATGCCATGTATATGAAATGTGTGCTTCTGGGTCATTATAGTTTTTTTGATTTTATTCTTAGCGAATTGGAAACGACCGATACACTGGACATGGCCATGGCAAAGCCGGCAAATACGGGACTCAACAGCCAGCCTAGAACCGGATAGAAAACCCCAGCTGCCAATGGAATTCCGACAACATTATAAATGAATGCCCAGAAGAGGTTTTGCTTGATGCCACGCATGGTCATTTTGGAAAGTTTGATAGCTTTTACCATTTTGGAAATATCGCCATTTAGGAGCGTGATGCCTGCGGATTCTATCGCCACGTCAGTCCCTGTTCCCATAGCAATCCCGACATCAGCCTGAGCCAGTGCCGGAGCGTCGTTCACTCCATCTCCCGCCATCGCCACAACCCTTCCCTGCGATTGAAGTTCTTTTATTTTCTCCAGCTTGTCCTGAGGCAGTACATGCGCGATCACTTCATCAATTCCAACCTGAGAAGCGATGTGCTTCGCCGCTCTCTCATCATCTCCGGTAAGCATAATGACTTTGATGCCGAGCCTGTGAAGACTTTGTATGGCCTCTTTAGATTCGACCTTCACCTCGTCGGCAACCATAGCAAATCCAAGAGCCTTTTCTTTCGTCGCCAATATGACAGGCGTCTTGCCCTGCATAGTCAGCTGTTCAATCTCCGAATAGTCAAACTCCACTCCCAGATCCTTCATCAGCTTTACATTCCCCGCAAAGTATTCTTTGCCTCCTATCACACCTTTCACCCCCTTGCCTTGTATCCCTTCGAAAGAGGAGATTTCCAAAACAGTGATATTTCTCTCATCGGCATAGCTGACGACAGCATGGGCGATAGGATGTTCGGATTTCTTTTCAAGAGAAGCCAGGATGGAGATGAATTCTTCTTTTTTCAGATCCGAGAAGTTCTCCACATCCACGAGAGTCGGTTTTCCAATAGTAATAGTTCCAGTCTTATCCACGATGACAGTATCCACCTTGTGAAGTTTCTCCAAAGTCGCCGCGTCCTTTACCAATATTCCCTCTCTCGCTCCTTTTCCAACTCCAACGATAATGGCAGTGGGCGTTGCCAATCCCAATGCGCACGGACAAGCGATGACCAGAATACCCACGAAAGAAACAAGGCCAAATGAAAGCGCCTGTGAAAAACCCAAAGTGCTTCCACCGAAAATCAGCCAGGATCCGAGAGTAAGCAATGCAATGACGAGAACGACCGGCACAAATACGCTTGATATCTTATCTGCCAAGGCCTGGATCGGCGCCTTGCTTCCCTGCGCTTCTTCGACCATTTTTATGATCTGTGCGAGCAAAGTTTCAGATCCGACTTTCGTTGCCTTGAATGTAAATGATCCGCTGGTATTTATGGTTCCAGCCACGACATTATCCCCTACTTTTTTCTGAGCCGGCATCGGTTCTCCGGTAACCATCGATTCGTCCACGAACGACGAGCCTTCTGCTATTGCGCCATCAACGGGAATCTTGGATCCGGGTTTGACGATAATCATGTCTCCATGCTTGACGTCATTTACGGAAATTTCTATTTCTTTCCCATCGCGGATGACAAGGGCTGTTTTTGCCTGAAGGTTAAGGAGCTTTTCTATTGCATCTCCGGTCTTTATCTTTGATCTTGCTTCAAGGTATTTCCCAAGGGCTATGAAAGTTATAACGACAATCGTTACGTCATAATATTGGAAATCAACATTTATGAACGGCCTCAGGACATCTTCAAATGCAGTGACCGCGAAGCTGTACAGATAAGCGGCGACGGTTCCTATGCCGATCAAAGTATCCATATTAGCCTTTCCGTATCGGAGAAATCGGTAGAAGCCAAGAAGATAAGGCTTCCCTACAACAAAGAGTATGTAGGTAGCCAATAGAGGCATGAGATGATGAAAAAATTCTTCAACAGTTGCGTTCATCTCCGAGATCCATCCGGACTGAGCCAGAATTTCCCAGGTCATCACCAAAGCGGCAATGATCGCGATCGGAATAGCAGACATGACTTTCGCTTTCATATCCGCAACCTCCGCCAGCTTTTC
>JAUYLM010000047.1 GCA_030698965.1 bacterium | reverse complement strand
CGGGATTGAACCGGAGACCTCGTCATTCGCTTACACCTCCTTTTTATGTATATAAGAGGGCTAGACTGTATCTTAATCCATTAGGATTCCCCTGTCAGTCGTTCGGGCGCCTTAAAATGCGCCACGGTCTTATCTCAAGCTTAGCCTGGACTTTAACCGTTATTCGGGATTCATATCAATGTTACCAATGAAATGGGCAGGGTCTGCGACCCACCAATGACGTGCTCTACCAACTGAGCTACAACGGCGAAGGACACGTAGTAAAGATACGCTATTTATTGAATATTTTCAATCAAGGTACAAATAAGCTTTTTTACTTTAATATTATTAAAATAGATTATTACTGTTCCGTATTCCGATTTGTATTTATAAGTACCCTCACCTCTCACTTTTATAACCATTGGTTTATAAAATTGTTTTTCATTTAAATTTAATTCACGAATCCAGTAATCAAGAGACTTTTGCGGAGAAATATCTCCAAATATTTGTATGCTGATTTTTAGCCTGTTTTTATCAATACCAAGAAACTTTTCTAAAAATTCGATAAATTTTCTTATTAATTTTGGATCTGAATTAGTCAGACGCATGCCTCCATTGCCTCTCTTTGCCCCTTCACCCCAATAAAGAGCTAATCCCATGCCAAAAAGAATTCCCTCTTCTAAAGTCTTTGGAAGCACAAGAGAAAATGGGTCTCCTTGCGGATTCTTTAGCTGATATATCGCTTCAGAAATTGTTCTTTTCTGAATAGAATATCTTGCAAGCCAATAATTGACCTTATGTTGAGAAAAATTTAAATGCTTTGCAATCTGTGCAGAGGATTTCTTTTGAACAACATATAGATCAAATAATACAGAATATGAAATTTTTACTAGAGGAATATTTAGATCCTAATTATACCATACGGATCATAAATTCTTCGGCAGCACAACAGTGACGGCTGTGCCCTTATTAAGCTCGGAAGAAATGGATATCTTACCGCCATGTAGTTCGATCATTTTCTTGGAGGTGTACAGACCGACCCCACTCTCATCCGGCTCCACCATGACGGCATTCTTCCCTCGGTGAAGGCGGTCAAAAATATATGGCAAATCTTCCGGGGTTATGCCAATGCCGGTATCTTTGGTAACTATGGTGACCGAAGACTGGCTATCGGTGATCTCAACATCAACCCGACCGTTAGGAGAATATTTGATAGCGTTATCAATAATATTTATAACCGCGGCTTTTATCTTATTCCTGTCAGCGTTAATCAGTATGGACGGATTTGGAGAAATGAAGCTCAGCTTGATTTTCTTTTTGATAGTGATGAAATTCAGCTCGGCTATTATCGACTGCACCATTCCAGCAATATCAACCTTCTCAATATTCAATACAAGAGTTCCGCCTTCCGCTTCAATAGTTTTGAGCATCTGGTTAATGATCCCTATTGCGTCTTTTATACGTTCCAGACCCGCGTCAATAAGGGACATCGAGTCGACCGGAAGCGAAGATTCGGCTTTCAGCATTTCTAAGGCCCACTTTACGCCAGAGAGCGGTGTGCGAAGCTGGTGCTGGGCAACGCTCAAGAAATCATTTTTCAGCCGATCCAATTGAACCATTTTCCCCAGCTTTTTCGCCGTTTCGTCCTTCTGTTTTTTCTGGTAAAAAGCATATGCGGCAAGAATAGCCGACAGTACGATTAGAGCAATGAAGTAATGTGACGTTATCATGTCAATATATTAACACACTATTGGCGCGGCTTTTTTTAGTTTCCAATGCGCGGCTGATGGGTGCTGACCCCACGGCCTCTCGCGTGACAGGCGAGTGCTCTACCGTTGAGCTACAGCCGCATTAGCCTTAAATGTACCAAAAAATGCCGAAAAGGCAAGGAATTAAATAATGTGCCGACGCTTGGACTTGAACCAAGGACCTAACGCTTATGAAGCGTTCGCTCTAACCACCTGAGCTACGCCGGCATGTTTGAAAATATAACAAAAAATGGCACATTATGCCACTCTTTGCTAATTGCTTGTTGCGGAGGTGAGACAAGATTGGAATCCGCTTATTGCTAGTATGACGAGATTATATGAACTTGCAAGAGAGTTGTCATGCTAGTTATAGAAAAGTGTCGTTATACTTCACTAATAACCTCGAAGCCACTGAAGCTACCTGTAATAGCCAGACCAATCACATTTTTGGATAGTTTTCGGTCTTTTATTTTTTTTGCTGTTTCATTGAGTGTTGATCCGGAACCGAGAGCGTCATCAATGAGCAGTATGGTTTTATACGTTCGATTATCATCAACCAAGATTGTGTGCCTTGCATTTTCGATACGATCCTCAAGTTTAGTAAGAGTTTTCTGCGGAATAGTGATCTCTGTCTTAATTTTGACGAGTGCAATGCTTGGAATCGACAAATTTAGAAGCCGTTCAAGTTCCCGCATTAGTTGAACTTCCCTCTTGACTGTAGGGGGAATAAAACCTACGGCATCGATAGAAAGTTCTTCTATGAGTTTTTCTATCTTTGGCTTTATTTCAGTCACCAATTCACTTATAAGATCTTTGTTCTGGCTTTGCTTCGCATACAAGAGAATCTGACCAAGTTTAGTCTTTCCAAATCTCTCAATACTATAAAAATCCAAATAAAAAACCTTATCGAGGAAGACTTCTTTGAATGTGTTCTTGATCTTATATTTGCCGTCAATAAGACCGTTTACTTTATACTTATTAAATTTCTCATATGACTTAACATAATCATGAGCGGTTTTTACAATGTCTTCATTCCTCTTTTTACACCATTCAATAAAACCCAAAACTCCTTCTTTTCTTTCTCCACTTGGAGATATCATAAGGAAGTTTGCCTCAATAATCTTTTTTGTTTTTTTGTCAAAAACTATCTCATGACCAAAATCCTTTTGAGAATCATCAATAAAATAATAAACTTTTGGTGGAGTCCCCCTCTTATAGACAACATTTTCTTCCAACAATTTTGCCAGCTGTTTTCTGACTGCGCGAGTAGTAATGCCGAGGAAATGAGCCAGATCATTTCCTGATGCCTGACCTTTATCCCGGATATAAGTTATGATTTTTTCTGATGTCTTTTCATCCATACAGCACATAATATCATAGAATGTTCCTAGTTCCTAGTGTACTAGGAACTTTACATAATTTCTAATACTTTTGGATACTCCGTCAAGTTACGACAACCTGTCTCAGTGACCACAACAACATCCTCTATTCTTACAGAACCCATCTTCTCATAATAGAGACCTGGCTCTACAGTCACGATATTTCCAACCACAAGAGGTTCTTTATTTACTCCTGACAGATAGGGTCCTTCATGTAAATCAAGACCAAGACCATGACCTGTGTTGTGTATAAAGCCGGTATCGCCGACACCATAGCCCACTTTCAAAAAACTATTAACGCATAGTGTGTGGATTTCCGCCCCAGTCACTCCTGGCTTAATATTAGCAATAGCAGTTTCCTGTGCAATTTTTACGGCTTCGTATATCTTTTTCATGCTTTCAGATGCTGTACCCTTCACATAAGTTCTCGTCATGTCAGAAAAATATCCGGTATTCGTATCTCTCGGAAAGATGTCGCAGATAATTGGCTCATGGGCAAGAAGAGGTCCGCTTCCCGAGTTGTGAGGCATCGCCGCCTGCGCTCCGGATGCTATAACAATACCTTCTGTGTTTAAAAGACCTTCATTGAGCAAGAGCATATCTATTTCTTTTTTAAGAAATTCACTGGTAAGTACAGTGCCCTTATACGTGATGAACTTATCTTTTATTGTTGAATGAATCAGAATTTCTTCAATCATTTTGTAGGCGACTCGAGTGCGCTCAATTGCATTCTCTATGGCGTCAATTTCACTCTGTTTTTTAATGGAACGCTCTGAATAGAAAGGATTTTTAACCTCAAGCTCTATGCCTTCCGACCTGAGGGCATCAGCAAGATCAAGCGGAAAGTGACATGGGACTTCGATCGATATTTTTTCGGGAAGATATTGGCGGATGATGGCAAGAGCTATCCGTGCTAGACGGGACTTTGGAGATGAAGTTTCATCGGCCTTTGCCATAAATTTTTCAAGAGAAACCGCCTCAAACCTTTTGTTGGTGTCGTGCTCTCTGAATGTTTCTATATCTCTTTTATCTAGAAAGATTAACCTCTTATCATCAATCTCCAACAGAAAACAGGAGTCTGGGACGATGGTTCGTACCCCATAGAACATGTCGCTATTTTTAGAACTGGCGAAAAGCAATCTTGGTTTGGTAATCATAGAGTGAAGTTGTTATCCTCGATAATCTTGTTTTGTTTTTTATCCCACCGAGGAGTAATGAAATCAATAACCTTGCCGTTTCCTTCGATCCGATACTTACAATTGGGAACAATCGTTAGGACGTCTCCTGGTGACAAAAGATATTTTTCTTCACCGACTCTGACTCGAAATTCCCCTTCCAACATGAACAAAGTTTCAGTACAACGTTCATTGATAGAATATCCACCCACAGGATACTCCCCAGACATGCTGACTTCGACGATCGTGGAATCTGTGCTTAAATTGTCGGGATAGATTATCCCTTTAGTTCCTCCTTCAATGTTGAAAACCTGTCCTGAATTCTTTTTAACTAATAGTGATTTCATATGATGTTTAATTATACTCCCACACATAAACTTATAAAAATACTCGGACCTAATTGATCCGAGTATTGACTAACTCTGCTACAGACTCAGTAGCTGGGCCGTCGGAAATAGACCACAGGAGTGACATCACGCGTCCCTCGGCGCAAGAATACCTCCATGACCGGAGAATCCAACCCTAGGATGAGCCTACCGGGATGAGCGAGGAACTTGCCAACAGCGATGTATTCGGTTCCTTGTGCAATGATCATTTTAGTGATCTCGTCAGAACTAAGGAGTCTTCCAGCCCATTGCTGGATTAATCCTAGTCTACTGATTCGAACAGAATTGATCTGACCGTTTGTAATATCACGTATAAAGACCTCGGCATCACTTTTTGCCCGATTCCATGAATCCGAATCCATCTCGGTTAGTAGTGGAGTACTTACTTCGACACCCAACTTTCGGGCTTCGTCGGCAAGTGCGAGCTGACTTCTCTTGAGGCGTGCAATGAATTCTGCTTGATCAGTTTTCATTCTTTGGCAGTTTTCCTCCGTCGCTTCCTGACTTGCCATGATAAGTTCTGATCGTACGCCAGATACTCCTTCGCGTGCGAAGAACTGTTTAAGCCGAACATGAACATCCATGGCTCTGCGCGTCACCAAACCTATTCCATCACCAAGACCTTGGAAGGTATAGCGCAGCGTTCCTCCTTCATTGCTAACCAAGTAGTCAGGGCAAATTACGGAAGTTATCGTAATAGGCTCTCCACTCTGAAGCTTTTCGAGCTGGTCTCGAATCATGCGTAACTCCTTGCCATTCGGCAGAATAGCATCGAGTTCGGTAAGACGGTCAACAAACTTGCCTGCGAGCGGCGAGAATGTCCTTACCATGCGCCAAAGGTCAGGTTGTGTTTTCTTTGGTTTTTCACAAACATCATCCATCCATCCGCTTCCATACATATAGCTCTCCTTTTTTATTCGGGCAATTTGCCCGAGGGTTGTAGTTGAAAGAACATCTAGCAGTCATCCTTTTCAGGTGCTAGTGCAAACCGTGGGGATTGCATCAGCATCCGAAATTAAAAACCTCCGGAAGTTCCGGAGGTTTTCTTTCGTAAGCTTGTAATTTATATTGCGCTTAAGTAATTAAAATATCCTCCGGATTTTGTCTGGTAAAATATGAAAACCAAAAAGAAGCTGGGGCCGAGAAGGCTCCGATAGAATTCGTTAGTATCTGTAGTTGTGCACACTCTTTCATCATGATGTCAGTTTATATCCACTTTCTGGTGTTGTCAACAAATGTACGTGTCCACTTCATATGGTTCACTAAACAAGTGCTACCACAAGGGATAAGTTACAACAAAACCACCAAGACATTTGGCACCGCTATTCTATCGCCTATATTCAAGCTAAATGAGGGATTCTTGACCAACGTGTCTGACCTTGTTGCGGAGGTTGGAGTTGAACCAACTACCTTCAGGTTATGAGCCTGACGAGCTACCGTTGCTCTACTCCGCTATGGCCAAATGGTAACACATATCTATACTAAAGCGCAAGGGGCTTTATCCAGAAATATGATAAAATTCCTCGAACACTTGCCTATAAAGGTTTATAACCCTTCTGGCCTCAATCTGATTCAAGGCAAAGCCAGAGCCATCATGAGCTATCCTATTGCGAATGCCATGGGCCTCTCCGGCTTGATCCAGGGTCTTGAAGTCTCCCCTTTCCACTCGGCGAAGCTTTTCACCAATCCCCTCTCCCCTATAGCCAAGTTTCGTCAGCAAATCGTCGAGCATGATATCCGCCTCAATAATCGCCTGTCTCCAGTCACTCTCATTAGGGGAATCGGAATGGTCCACCACTCTCTTCCATCGGCTTGCCATTTCCTGATCCCCCTCGCTTCTCTTATCCACAAACGCCGGTTCGACCGGAGTATTGTATTTTTCTTCTTCCTTCGCGTGTATTTTTTTAATGCTTTCTACGCAAATGATTATCCCGATGAAAAGTAGAATGGATAATGGTATGGAAATGCCGATTAATATTCCCATTATCTGTCTCACTGCATTTATAAAATCAGGATATTGTCCCGAAAAATAAGCGCTTAAATTTTGAAAATAGTATAGCAAATCTATGCCTGGAGGTGATATCATATGATTATTGTTCTCCTAAAAACTCTTTTCCCGCCTGAAAAAGGGACTTTTCATCGCCATGCCGTGCGGTCATCTGTATCCCCAAAGGCAGTCTCTTTCCATCAATTTCCGCGAATCCTGACGGAATGGACATGGCCGGCATTCCGGTTAAGTTGGCAGTGACGGTAAAGATGTCCTCAAGATACATTGCCACCGGATCAGAAATTTTTTCTCCGATTTTAAATGCCGGGGAAGGAGCGGTCGGCATAAGTATTATATCAACTTTTTGATAAGCATTCAGGAAGTCCTGCGCAATAACTTTGCGCAGAGCATTTGCCCTGTTGTAATACGCGTCATAATATCCGGATGAAAGTACATAGGTTCCGAGAAGAATTCTTCTCCTTACCTCCTTTCCCAACCCGGTGCCCCTGGTAGCGAAATAGTCATCTATTCCGCCATTGCCGTCCTTGTGAAGACCGTATCTGACTCCGTCAAAGCGTGCCAAGTTTGAGGAAACTTCAGCAAAATTTATAATGTAATAGACAGGCAGAGAATATGAAGCATTGGGGAGATCGATATCCAATACCACGTATCCCATTTTTTTTAACTTATCAACAGAATCATGGAAGTTCTCTATAACTTCCTTGCTGATTCCCCCTTGGCTGAGAAAAGCGGCAGGAATTCCTATAACCGGCCTGTCTTTCCCTATTCTCTCCGGCTTGTACGTGCCTTCTTGAATGGTTGTTCCGTCATGGATATCATTGCCATGTATGACGCTGAGGATGATCTCCGCATCGGAAACATTCCTGGTGATGGGACCTATCTGATCAAAGGAAGATACTGCGGCTATCAGACCGTATCTGGAAACATTTCCATATGTGGGCTTTAACCCCACTACTCCGCAGAATGATGCCGGCTGACGCACGGATCCTCCCGTGTCGGACCCCAGGGCACACAGAGACATGAGAGAAGCCACGGCTGCGGCAGAACCCCCTGATGTACCCCCTGGAACTCTATCAGTATCATGCGGATTCCGGGTCAGTCCATAGGCCGACTTCTCTGTCGAACCGCCTAGTGCGAACTCGTCCATGTTTGTCCTGCCGATAAAAACCACACCTTCTTTTTTCAATTTCTCAATAACTGTAGCATCATAAGTCGCCGTGTATCCTTCCAAAATTTTAGAAGCCGAGCTCGCCTTTTTTCCTTTTATCAAAATATTATCCTTTATTGCAAATGGAATACCAGTAAGCATAGTTGCTTTTCCGGCTTTTCTCATTTCATCAGCCTTCTGCGCCTGATCCAAAACATCATCATACACTTCCAGGTAGGCGTTTATTTCCTTATTCTTTTCAGAAATAACATCGAGGTAGGCCTGCGCCAATTCAACGGCGGAAAACTCGCCTTTCTCCATAGCTAAATGAGCTTTCCTTATGTCCAGAGACGCGAGATCTATATTCGCCATAGTAAACTTAACTATATCATAAAAATGTCAAAAGAGAATAAAAAAAACAGGGCTGCACTTCATACTGACAGTGCAAGCCCTATCTCAGGAGATTTATTCGGCACTAGCGAGGAGCAGCCATAGAACAACATAAACAGTTGCCCCGCCTACTGCCAGTAACATCGTCCAGCCGATTGTCTTGAGGACCGCTAGTCCTACAAGTCTCCTTAATTCGGATGGGGTTAATTTTTCGCTTCTTTTAAGCCACGTCCGGAGAGTCTTCGCCCATTGAGGGGCGGAACCCTTCTGACACCGCCTACGACGCAAGAATGTCAACGCATTCATTCACTTTTAATGTTACCATGCAATCTAATTAAAGTCAAGAACAAAGCCAGGCACGAAAAAACCGCCTATTTCTAGGAGGTTTTTTCTTTTAATGCCACTGTTCTTTATTTTGTTCCGTTCATCCGGTCGAAGGCTCTATAGAGGCCTTCCACCTGTGCC
>JAUYLM010000037.1 GCA_030698965.1 bacterium | reverse complement strand
ATTAATAATAGGATAATTTTATGTGTCTTTTTGATGTGCAACAATTATATTTTCCTAAATCTGTGCTGTAATTTGTAGTTCAGACATAGAAAATGGATATGTAAAGTTGCATTAAACCTAGTCGTGGTATAATTGCGATATGACCATAGTAAATCTACTCATCGCAATAGGTATCCCAGCCATCATAGGTGGACTAATTTACATTGGAAGAAAGCTTCAGGTTCTTGATGATTTGAAACATACAATGGAGAAAATGAAGGTTAATCTTAAAGTGGTCTGTGACTCTCTAATTCAATTGAACCTCCTTGATGGGAATAAATTGCATACTTATAGCCCAATTAAGATAACTGACATAGGAAAGGAGTATCTCAAGAAAATAGGTTTTGATAAAATATTTGCGGAAAATTCTCAGGATTTCTTTGATTCAATTAAAAGTGAGAGGCCACAGACAGATTATGATATAGAAAATGCCGCAATACGTTCAATTTATGCGCTGTTCGACAAACCTTACTTCAATCCAATCAAGGATTATCTATATAACAACCCAAAAGAGGACAGAAAGGAAATGATGAGCGTTGCAGGGATATACGTGAGGGATAAGTATCTGCAGAGACCACTATAGAAACATCTATACCAGAGTTACTATCGCAGTTAAGTGAAATCAAATCGAAATTCGGCATTAACTCACGCAACTGCAAATTCGAGGAAAGTCTGGAAATGATCGAGTCTTTGATTCCGATCGCTCAGAAATGTCAAAGTGACGACATGCTCCGTCATAAATTTTCTACTCCTCCATTACATATCCTTCCTCTTCGCCTTCGCTCTATCATTATCAGTCAAAAACTTCTTGCGCAACCGCACGTTTATAGGTGTAATCTCAAGATATTCATCCTCTCTCATAGTTTCCAGACCTCTTTCAATATCAATTTTCCATGGAGGTGTAAGCATGATATGTTCATCATTTCCGGATGATCGCGTATTGCTCATAGCCTTTCCTTTGCATGGATTAACTTCCATATCATCGCCCTTTGAAGCGTCTCCAATGACCATCCCCTCGTAGACCTCCGTGGTGGGTTCAATAAAAATGCGTCCTCTGTCCTGGAGATTCCATATGGCGAAAGCCAGTGCCTTTCCTGACATCATGGAAGTCATGGAACCTGTAGCATGCTTCTCGATTTCTCCGGCATAAGGCTTGAATTCAGTGAATCGACTGGCTAGAATGCCTTCGCCACGAGTATCGATCATGAACATGGAACGGTAGCCGAGAAGCCCGCGGGTAGGAATTTCAAATAGCATTCTGGCAACACCCTCTTTTGTTTTCATGTCCGTCATAATGGCCTTTCTTTTTCCAAGCTTTTCGATGATAGCTCCGGAGTATTCTTCAGGAGTATCGATCGTGAGCTCTTCGAAAGGCTCGCTTTTTACCGCGTCAATTTCTTTGACAATAACTTGAGGCTGGGAAACCTGAAGCTCGTATCCTTCGCGTCGCATGTTCTCAAGAAGAACGGCAATGTGCAGCTCTCCTCGTCCGTAGACTCGGAAATAGTCATTATTAGAAAAATCCACCTTGAGACCGACATTCACCTCTAGCTCTTTTTCCAACCTCTCCCGTATCTGCCTGCCTGTGACAAATTTACCTTCGCGTCCGGCAAAAGGTGAATTATTTACAAGAAAATTGAGTGAGATAGTCGGTTCATCTATCTTGATAGCCGCCAAAGCCGGAGTCGCTTCGCTGTCTGTTATGGTCTCTCCAATATATATTTGAGGGAATCCCGCGATCATGACGATATCTCCGGATGAAGCCTCCTGTATTTCAATTTTCTTTTTTCCTTCAAATGTAAAAAGCTTCGTAACTTTTCCTGAAACTGTCTTGCCATCGGTCGTCTTTACAAAGACAGTCGCTCCATTCTTGATCGTTCCATCATAAATTCTTCCGATAGCCAGACGGCCTAGGAAATTGTCGTAGCCAAGATTGAAAGTTTGGACAACAAGAGGATTTTCCGCGCTCTTGTTGGCATTCGCAGCCGGAACATGTTCTAGAATAGTATCGAGAAGTGGAGAAAGATCCTTTCTTTCATCCGTAAGTTTTTTCATTGCGACACCCTGGCGGCCAATGGCGTAAATAGTAGGGAAGTCCAGCTGTGTATCATTTGCTCCAAGCTCGAGGAAGAGTTCCAGAACCTGCTCGTGGGTATGATCCGGGTTCGCGGCCGGCTTGTCAATCTTATTTATAACAACAATAGGCTTGAGTCCGAGCTCCAGAGACTTCTTGAGCACAAATCTCGTCTGCGGCATTGGTCCTTCTTGCGCGTCCACAACCAGAAGAACAGTATCGATTGAACGAAGAACACGTTCAACTTCAGATCCGAAGTCCGCATGACCCGGAGTGTCCACGATGTTGATCTTCGTATCTTTGTATGTTATCGAAGTATTCTTGGCGTAAATAGTAATACCGCGCTCCTGCTCAAGGGCGTTCGAGTCCATGGATCCTTCGTCAGCGTGACCGCACTGGGTCATGATGGCATCGGTCAGGGTAGTCTTGCCGTGGTCCACGTGGGCGATAATTGCGATGTTTCGTATATCCATTTGAACGTATAGTAAAGCATAAAAAGGGGGTATAAGTCAAATTGAAATTAAAAAGAGCGGCATGCTGTGAGGGCAACGCCGCGTCTTTTAGGGGGTTGAGTGTTATGTTTGGTTTAGTTAGTAGATGCCCGCAACCATGGCTGCGGGCCTGCGTTCAAGAGACGCTGTCGGAGACTCATTGCCGACTGAGGATCTGTTGTAAGCAGAGAACGCGCTGACCCGCCTCCGTTGACATGCAGTGATTTTGCGTACGCCAGGACATCCGGGACCACTTGTTTGATCAGATCGCGGTTGGCATCAATATGCACAATCTTGACCCCAGCCTTGCCGAACCTCTTGAGCAGGGAATCCTTGTGCTTGTTGTACACATTCATGCGATGTGAAAACGACTTCATATCTATCCGTGGCCCGTCGGGCTGATTTTTGTTTCTGTGCTCATAGTTTGATCTGCACACGTCAGCCGTTGCGTGAAGGACAACACAATGAGTCCTGCAGGGCAATACGAACCCTTCCTTAAGAAGTTGGTCGACTTGCTCAACTGTCCGGAAGACTCCGTCCCAGTAGACCAAGGAAGTTTCTGGGGTCAGGTCGCTGTACAGCTTCTCTCTCGCCATACCAATGATCACTTTATCATCGATCAGGTCGCCTGCGGCTACTCGTGCCTGGTGTTTGTGGGCAAATTCCGGATCACTTCCCATACGCTCCCGGATCATCTTGCCGGTGCCGATTGTGAGCATTCTGCTCCCGAACTCTTCCTCCAGGACTTTTTGGCTCAATCCTTTTCCGACCGCTGGCGGTCCCATTATGACCACATCTCTCCTGTTTGGCATTGGTTTTTATGGTTTGTAGGTTTCTACTGCCATGGCTAGGTAACCTCACACGATATGAAGAACATAGCCAAAATGGAATATACCACAATACATGGAAATAGCAATAGTATTTTTACCACTTCACCACACAAATATATCTAGACACAATAGCAAAAAATATCGCCCAGAAAAAAGTTTATCGAAAATTCATTAAAAATTCATCAGGAATTCATCTCGTATGTGTATTCTTGATACATAGAGGCTAATTTTAAATAAAAATGGAAAATACAAACTCATATGAAATCATCGGAAACGAGAGAGTCCTGCATGATATCCAGTCCATCGTGGAGCTGGTAGATTCGCTCATAATCAGCGGCTATCATCGGAATGCTTCGGACATACATATAGACCCGTCGCCCGAAGGAGTGGTGGTCAGATTTCGCGTAGACGGAGTTTTGTCATACGCGGATACTATTTCAACTGATATGCACGAAGAGCTGATCGCGAGGATAAAAATACTTTCAGGGCTCCGCACCGATATTCATTTTGTGCCGCAGGATGGAAGGTTCAACTTCTCCCAAGGAGTATGCAATTGTGACATCAGGATTTCCATCATCCCGACCCACCATGGTGAAAACGCGGTCCTTCGCCTTTTGATCGGGAACAGCGATGAGCCGATATTGTCTGGGCTCGGATTTTCAGAATCTGATGAAAACAGGATATTGAGAAGCTTAGAGCATCATCAAGGCATGATTCTCGTGACTGGGCCGACAGGCTCTGGCAAGACCTCCACACTCTATACGCTCATCAAGCTGCTGTCGACAGGAAAAACTTCAATCATCACTTTGGAAGACCCGATTGAATACGCCCTTCCGGGTATAAGGCAGATCCAGATCAGAGAAAAGCACGGCATCACTTTTGCGAATGGACTGAGATCAATCATAAGGCAGGATCCAGACATCATTATGGTCGGAGAGATACGCGACACTGAAACCGCTCAGATAGCAATTAACATTTCTCTGACCGGGCATTTGCTTTTGTCTACATTGCATACGAACTCGGCACTGGGAGCCATTCCGCGCCTCATAGACATGGGAATAGACCCGTATTTAGTGGCGTCTACGATATCACTTGTCATTGCCCAGCGCTTGGTGAGAAAAGTTTGCGGCCAATGCAGGGGAGTCGGATGTGGAGCCTGTGGAAATTTGGGATACAAGAGCCGGACCGTGATAGGGGAAACCCTTACTATAGACGATGAACTGCGAAAGTACATCATGTCGCGAGTCTCTTTTTCTGAACTTTCCCGCTATGCCAGAGTTTCAGGAATGCTGACAATGTATGAGGACGGCATGGAAAAAGCAGGGAAGGGAATCACGACCAGAGAGGAGGTCCTAAGGGTTTTACATGAATAAAAATGAATAAAAAATACCAGATACAATTCACACATAGATGCGCGGTGCTTTTAGAAGCCGGGATTCCTCTTTCCGAGGTTCTTTCAATTATTGGCTCCATGGAGAAATCATCAAATGCTCTGCTGATAAAAATCAGGGACGGCGTGGAGAGGGGAATATCTTTATCCAGGAGTATGACAATAGCTACATATAAATTTGATCCGACTCTGGTGTCAATGATCTCCTACGGGGAATCGTCTGGGACCCTCGCATTATCCATGAGACAGGCCTGCGAAATCATGGGAAAGAGAGATGAACTTCTAAAGAAGATCGTAAGCATGCTCGTTTATCCATCCATCATTGTTCTGGCAACTGCAGGCATGACACTTTTTTTAGTCATGTATATATTCCCGAAAATTCTGCCCCTTCTCTCCGGCATGAATGTCACCCTTCCCCTGATGACAAGGGTTGTCAAAGAAATATATGAAATGCTGTCACTGTATGGACTCTGGATCTCAATTCTTCTAATCATTGCCGTGAGCGCATTCCTATATGCTTATAAAGCAAGGATCGAATTCCGGCGGAAGGCTCAGATGTTCCTGCTCATCATTCCCGTAGCGGGGAATGCCCTGAAAAAGTACTTCATATGTTCATACTGCCGGTCAGCCGGAACTCTTCTGGATTGCGGGCAGAGGCTACCAGCCATTCTGGACCAATGCGCCGATTCAAGCACCTTCGAACCATACAAAAGGGCATTCATGATAGCCAAAGGCGAAGTACTCAGAGGAGTGTCTTTATCCGACTGCCTGCGTTCCTTCGAGACAATCTTTCCACCGGCAGTTCCGGACATGCTCTCCATAGGTGAGCGCACAGGTTCGCTTTCCTCCATGCTCCATCATGTCAATCGCATGTATGAGCAGGATCTTGATTACCTGATCAAGCAGGTTTCGACGGCCATCGAGCCGGTACTGATGGTAGGAATGGGATTGATCGTCGGATCTGTAGCGCTGTCCATTATTCTGCCAATATATGAAATCACAAATCACCTCAGCCGTTAAAATCCAAAACCGCGGTTTCCTGATCATGGAAATGATGATCGCTTTTTCTATCATGACACTATTCCTATCTTCAGCAGTCATGCTTTCCGCGACAATGCAAAGCCTGAGAATGCAGGCGGTGAAGGAATTGGAAAATTTGGAGAGGTTCACTTTTGCACCCGTGCTTTCCGACTACGCCAATGCCTGGGGAAGAGACAGCTGTTCTGCCTCTTTCTTTTTTAATCCAAAAAAAACATTTTTGCATTCTTCCGGACTGAACATATCGAGCAATCCCAGCACTGACTTGGAAGTTCGAAATGGAATCGCTTATTTTACGGCGGATTCTCCAGTGGGCAGTAGTCCGGATTTCTATATTGCTGATATGAGGGATCCTGAATCGCCATTCATCATTTCTTCCATAAATACAGGACCGGGACTTTCTGCGCTTGAGGTAGCGGGACGTTTCATATACGCAGCCAATTCCGGCACTACGAACCAGCTGCAGATAATTGATATAGCAGACAGGCATGATCCGGTCCTTCTGAGCACGCTGAAGCTCCCGCTTCCACATGCATCTTCAACTGCTCCCGCCGCGACCGCAATTTTTTATAGCAGGGGACTTGTATATTTAGGTACGAAGAAATGGGAAGGGAATGAATTCTCAATTATAGATGTTTCGAACCCGGCCTCGCCAAAGTATCTGGGAGGATTCGAAACCGGGACATTGATCAACGATATATACGCGAGAGACGGCTACGCATACCTCGCGGCTTCTGATATTGCCCAGATGAGAATTCTGGATGTGAGAGATCCATCCAATATCACCCAGCTCGATTCATTTTCTCCGTCGGGATGGGAAACTCAGGAAGGAAAAGTATTCTCATATTTTGAAGGCAGTCTGTCACTCGGCAGAACACCCGGTGGGTTCAATAACTCAAACAATCATGAAGTTTTCATTTTCTCCTCGTCATCTCCTCATGTGATGGAATACTCCAGAGATATTCCCGGAGGTGTCTATGGAATAGTGATCAGGCCGCCGCATGCGTATCTCGCCACGAGGTCAACCGGAAGGGAATTCCAGATCTGGGATAACAGTCTGGAAAATCTTGTCTTTGAAAAGTCGCTCGGTTTTTCCCCAAGAGCCCTGTCCTGCGACAGAAATAATTTATATTTTGCGACAGGCGACGGGAAGGGAGTGTCGGCCTTAATAATAGAAAAGTAATAATATGAAAGGAAGCACGCTTATCGAAATTCTTGTGTACATATCCCTGTTGTCCATACTTATGACCGGAGTATTTGCTTCAGTTTATGTAATCATCCATTCGGAAGAAAGAAGGGCGCTCGATAATCGGGATGACACGGCTTTAATTTTAAAAAACTATTATGAATAAAGGCTTCATCGCTCTCGCTGTTGTAGTCACGGTCACAGGCATTCTGATGGCTTTAGTCTTTTCTTCATCCGTAGAGTCAGGATTGTTCTTTGACCAAGCCATGCGCAAGAAATACAGGACTATGAACTACTATTACGCGGGCGACTGCCTGGATCAGGCCGTATTGATGCTGGCGCACGATTATTTTTTCGAGTTTGACAATCCACTCGAACCGCTTGAAATAGAGGGCTACCATTGTGAAATAATAACGGTCAGAGCTGTTGGCAATACAAGAAATATTGTGGCGAGAGGGAACTTCCAGAAAGCATACGCGTACAGAACGGCCTCAGTCCTCTTGAATGATCACGGCCTTGAAATAATAGAATGATTACCTCTTCTTCAGCTTATACCCGCCTTCCACATCCTTAATCTCATAACCCCTCTCCTCTATTTCCTTGCGCAATGTATCCGCCTTTTCCCAATCCTTCCCTGATCGGGCTTCTTCTCTGGTCTCCGCCAAGGCAGTAACTTCCGGTGGATTAACATCTTCTTTTGCCATAGCCAGTATTCCTGCCAGCCCCAATCCAAGCACTTTATCAAAATCAAAAAGCATGGCGCTCTTATCCATGGGCTCCACAGAATTATCCTTTATCAATTTCCATACCAAAGCCACGGCTTCAGGCATATTGAAGTCATCGGTAACCGCCTTTTTGAATTCAGATTTATAATCAATCTGTTCAAGATGCGCATGATGGTGATGGTCGTCATGTATGACCGGCTCTGTAGAAAAATCGAGAAATGCTTCTATCAGCCTGATGAAGGCATTTTGCCCTGCCTGAACCGCTTCAATTGAAAAATTAACCGGAGACCTATAATGAGAAGTTAACAACCAGTAACGGAAAGCCATAGGGGATATCCCAGCTTCTCCAAGGTCGGCAAGCTTTAGGAAATTGCCCTTTGATTTAGCCATTTTTTCATTGTTTACGTTCATGAAAGCTCCGTGCATCCAGCAGTTGACGAACTTTCTGCCTGTGACAGCTTCAGATTGGGCAATCTCATTTGTATGATGGGGAAA
>JAUYLM010000033.1 GCA_030698965.1 bacterium | reverse complement strand
AGAAAATCAAAATTCCAAAGACCCGCAGGGCGAGAAGAGGGATCCTGCTCTCGGCATTATTCCTAGAAGCATCACTACCGAAATGCGCGAGTCGTATCTCGACTACGCCATGTCCGTTATCACGGCTAGAGCACTTCCCGACGTGCGTGACGGCCTCAAACCAGTTCACCGCAGGATTCTCTACGCCATGCATGAGAAAGGATTGACCTCCAGCGCCAAGTTCCGCAAGTCCGCGGTCGTTGTCGGAGACGTGCTCGGAAACTACCACCCTCACGGAGATGTCGCCGTCTATGATTCCATGGTTGTTATGGCTCAGGATTTCAAGATGCGCTATCCTCTGGTTGCCGGACAGGGAAACTTCGGAAATATTGACGGAGATTCGGCTGCCGCTATGAGGTATACGGAGGCCAAGATGTCGCGTCTTTCCAGCGAGTTGCTGAAGGATATAGAGAAGGATACCGTAGACTTCCGGCCGAACTACGACGGCACGCGCAAAGAGCCTACCGTCCTTCCTACCGCCGTTCCAAATCTTCTTTTGAATGGAACGCTCGGAATTGCCGTCGGTATGGCCACGAACATTGCTCCTCACAACTTGGGAGAGGTCGTAGACGCTACAGTGCATCTCTTGGAGGACAAAGACGCTACGACTGAAGATTTGCTGACACATATAAAAGGGCCGGACTTCCCAACGGGAGCCATCATGTATGGCGAAAAAGATATTCATCATGCCTATTCAACCGGCCGAGGAGGAATAGTGGTCAGAGGAGAAGCGGAAATAGTGGAAGACAAGAAGGGCCAGTATCAGATCATCATTTCCTCAATTCCGTACCGTGTGAACAAGGCGGATTTGATAATGAAGATCGCGGACCTTGTGCGGGACAAGGCCATAGAGGGAATCAAGGGTCTTCGAGATGAGTCTGATAAAGAGCTGCGCATCGCCATTGATCTCAAGCAGGGAGCTCACCCCGAGAAAGTCCTAAATTTTATATACAAACATACCCAACTAGAAGACACCTTCCATGTTAATAGCATCGCTCTGGTAAACGGCGTACCACAGACTCTTTCGTTGAAATCCATCCTTGAGGAATTTATCATTCACCGAATAGAGGTGATCCGAAGGCGCACGAAATTTGATTTGAATAAGGCAGAGGAAAGGGAACATATACTCATCGGTCTAAAGAAGGCTCTTGACCATATAGACGAAATCATCACTCTCATAAGGGGGTCAAAGGATGCCGTAGAAGCCCACGCGAACTTGATGAAGAAGTTCAAATTCTCGGAGAGGCAGGCAACTGCTATTCTGGAAATGCGGCTGGTCAAGCTTGCCGGACTTGAGAGAAAGAAGGTCTTGGATGAATTGGCCGAAGTGCAGAAGCTCATAGAAGATTTGAAGGAAATCCTTGGAAGCGAAAAGAAAGTCCGATCTCTCATAAAGACGGAACTTACTGATATAAAAGCAAAATACGGAAATGAACGCCGAACAAGGCTCATCAAGCACGGACTAAAAGATTTCAATCCGGAAGACTTGATCCCAGATGAGGAAAGCGTTCTTGTCCTGACAAAAGGAGGATATATAAAGAGGACGAATCCCGATGAATACAGAAGGCAGAAGCGCGGAGGCGTAGGGGTCGTGGACCTGGATACGAAAGAAGAAGACTTCATCTCCCACCTTATTTACGCCAGCGCCCATAACGACCTTCTTTTCTTTACCGACAAGGGAAAAGCGTATCAGATAAAAATGTACGATCTTCCTGAAGGCAAGAGAGCGACAAAAGGAAAATCGATCATGAACTTCTTGTCATTGTCCGAAGGCGAAAAGGTGACATCTATCCTGCCGATGCCAAAAAATAAAAAGGAAGCAGATGGTTTGGCGTTAATGATGGTTACGAAAGACGGAACAGGGAAGAAAAGCTCCGCGAAGCATTTCCATGATGTGCGCCGATCCGGACTTATTGCTATCACTCTGGATGGAGGAGATGAGCTTATGTCCGCGTCATTTGTCTCAAAAGGAGACGACATAATGATAGCTACAAAAGAAGGCCAGTCCATACGATTTAAAGAGTCCGATGTCCGTGAAATGGGAAGAAATGCAACCGGTGTGCGGGTTATAAAATTGGGCAAAGGAGATGAGGTGATCAGCGCTGACATTGTTTCAAAAGACGCAAAAAATCCCGCGCTATTTGTCATGGGTTCAAACGGCTACGGCAAGAAAACTGAACTTTCCGAATACAAGACTCAGAACCGCGGAGGCTCGGGAATTCTGACCATGAATGTCACTTCAAAAACAGGTCCTCTGATGGGAGCGAAGGTTGTCACGGACGACGATGGAGAAATTGTGGCCATGTCCAAGAAGAGTCAGGTTATCCGCGTTGATATAAAAGAAATACCAACTCTAGGCAGATCAACCCAGGGAGTTCGAGTTATGAAGTTGAGGGAAGGGGATTCGCTGGCAAGCTTGATTTGCCTGTAATTGGAGTCTACTCCATGTCCTGCTCTAATACGGCTAAAAGTCTCCTAAGCTGCTTTAGCAGGGAGGCTTTTCGCTGGCAAGGCTGTCCGGAAGGATTTCTTTTTGAACCATTCAATGAGGAGTATTTCAGCCGTGCTCATGGCCAATACGAACATCCATTCGCTTGCTGACAGCGACTGGGTGGAAAGAAGGGACTGAAGAGGAGGGAGATATAGGGCCGCGATGAGAAGCAGTAGTCCGATAAGGGCGGCTCCGACCAGAAGCCTGTTGGAGAATATATCTTTCCTGAATATGGAACGCTTGAAGGAGCGGACGCAGAATACAAAGACGAGAGAATCAAGGCACATGAGAGCGAATACTACCGACCTCGCTCTGTCCAGATCCCCGGTAATTTTCCATAGGGAGAAGAATAAAAGGAATGCCGCAATCCCCGTTATGAAAAGTATCGCCGTCAGCCATTTTTTCATGGGTCCGTTAAGTATCGGCTCGTTAGGATTCCTGGGCTTCTCGTCCATGATTCCAGCTGTTTCCTGTTCGGTAGTAAGTGCCGCACTAGGCAGGCCGTCCTCAACAAGATTGATCCATAGGATCTGCGCGGCAAGAAGCGGAAGTGGAAGACCGAGAGCCATGGCTACCAGGAAAATAAAAAGTTCGGAAAAATCATCGGCAATAAGGTAGACAAAAACTTTCCTTATATTTTTAAATGTAATGCGCCCCTGTTCGATGGCCATGACAATAGTTTTGAAACTGTCGTCAAGAAGGACAATATCGGCCACTTCTTTCGCCACGTCGGTTCCCGAACCTACCGATACGCCGACATCCGCCGCTTTGAGGGCGGGAGCATCATTTACCCCGTCTCCGATCATGGCTACAACTTCGCCCTTTGCCTGAAGTGCCTGGACAATCCTGAGCTTGTGGTCCGGAGAAACCCTGGCGTATATGGCGACAGAGCGCACTTTTTCCCTGAGGTCCTTCTCGGATAAGAGGTTGAGATCCTTGCCCTCCAGGATCATGTCAGGGGTCGCTTCTATGCCTACTTCCGAGGCAATTGACTGAGCTGTCAGCCTGTGGTCACCGGTAATTAGGACAGTTCGAATTCCAGCCCGCTTTGTCAGAGCGATGGAGTCCCTCGCGTCGGCACGAAGAGGATCTTTGAGGGCAATGTATCCTACGAGGGTAAGATTTTTCACAAGGCCTTCTATATTCTCATTGGACGCCTCGCTTTTCGGAAGCTCCCTGTGAGCGCAAGCGACGACTCTCAGCCCGCTCTTTGTTAGAGAATCAAGCTTGGCGAGCAGTTTCCTGTGGACTTCTGAATCAAGCTTTTCTTTTGATCCGTCAACATGGAAGTCTATGGACTTGGACGCGAGCACTTCGGGCGCTCCGACCACGTAGAGAATCCTGCCTCCAGCAGGTCTCTCATGGAGAGATGCGGCGTATTTCGCGTCAGAAGTGAAACTCATCTTTTCTATCGGAGGGTATTCTTTCTCCAGGCTTTCCTTCGATAGTCCCGCGTGAGTTCCGGCTACTAGGAGGGCCCTCTGTGTCGGTCCTCCGCGGACAATCCATTCATGGAATTCATCATTAGGATTTTCGATGAAAGCATCGTTTGTGAGAACCGCAGCTTTGAGCGCCAGGATATGAGATTCCAGACCGTTCATGTGCCTGGTATCAAGAATCGGATCGCTGCTGTTGCTTAGGAGTTCCCTGGTTCCTGTGAGAATGTGGCTTACCTGCATCTTGCCTTCCGTCAGCGTGCCTGTCTTGTCCGTACAGATGACAGTGACACTTCCGAGAGTTTCGTTTGCGATGAGCTTCCTGACAAGGCCATTTGATTTTAATATTCTGCGCATGCCAAGTACGAGAATGACGGTGATAGACGGCAGAAGCCCGGCGGGAATGGCCGATACGGCAAGTGCCAATGAGGCGATGAATATATCCGCGAATGGCTGTCCGTTGACATAGCCTAGAATCGCGACTATGGCTATGACTATCATTATGAATCCGCCGATCAGCCTGGAGAGGTATGATATTTTTTCCTGCAACGGAGTTTTGCGCTCTTTTGTTTCTCTGAGCAGGGAGACAATGCCTCCAATAGCTGTTTTTATTCCGGTTTCCGTTACAATCGCTTTCGCTATTCCTTCTTCTATGATGCTTCCCATGAAAACCATATTTGTCCTGTCAGCTAAAGGGCTGTTTTCCGGAATTTCCCCGACTGTTTTTGACACTGCCATCCATTCTCCCGTCAGGCTGGATTCATTTACCTTCAGGCCTTTGGCTTCTATTAGCTCGGCGTCAGCAGGGACCTTGTCTCCCGCATGCAGGGATATGACATCTCCGGGAACGAGCTCGGCGCTGTCTACTTCGCGCATGTATCCTCCGCGCAGGACTCTGGATGAAATCTTTACCATTTTCCTGAGAGCCTGGAGCGAGGAGTTGGCCTTATCTTCCTGATAAAAGCTGACCGTTGTATTGATCAGCAGAACTATGAGTATGAACGCGGCATCCGAATAGTGCTCAAGGTATATGGAAATAGCCCCTGCAATAAGCAGTATGAAAATAAGGGGGCTGTTGAATTGGCCAAGAAAGAGGCGCAGTTTCGAGTACTGCTTTTCCTTAGGCAGAATGTTCGGCCCGTGCCTTTTCAATTTTTCTCGCGCCTCTGAGTCAGAGAGCCCAAGATGTTTCATTGCATTATTATACCCTATTAAATCTTTTCTTGATCATCACATAGGCTATTCTGCCGACGTCTAGTTGAATGTCAGTATTGAAATAATCAATATTATGCACGCGATTCCATTTAGCAATGATGCTATAAGGAGCGAGACCAGATTTCTATGTATGGCGTACAAAGTCCACACGATGCTGTTAAGGAGTATGACTATAAAGGTAGTCAGAGAAATTTCAACCACTGAACCGCTGACCAATACCGCATAGACTTGCGGATACAGGGCAATTCCAGAAACTAGGCCATTGAAGAACGCGAGCCTGTCGATGACGTGGTGGTGGATTGGAGGCATGAAACTATTGTAGCATGGTTATGGGGGTGCCCAATGGAAAACCCGTACGTTGTGCCAAACGGACGGGTCTTGATCTCGCCTCACAAAGCGAGGTGCTAAATGTAGACATGCGCAAAGAAGACAATGGACTGTCTGGCCTCGCCTTTTTTTGCAATGAAATCATCGGGTACTGTGATGACGTGTTTTACTCCCTTCAATTTTCCCTCCGTGAGAAGCTCAGCCTTTCCTCCCGTGAAGACGAGGACCTGGCCCGGCTTTGGTCGGTATGAAATTCTCTCGCTACCGATTTCCAGTGACAGTGCCGGATGGGTTTCGAAAATTTGGAAAGTTCCAAAGTTCCGATCCACATGCGCCTTTCCAAGAAGCTTGCCAGGCTGAAGATCGTTGTTGTAGGAAAGCAGGCGTATGACATGCCTGGACCTGGCAACGGGGGATTGAAACCTCCGATAGAGATCATAGTCAGGTAGAATAGTGTTTAACTGGAACACGATTTTCTGGAAACTCATGCGGCAGTATTCCCACAGGCGGTCCAAGTCGCAGAGCCACTCCAGATGCTCGCCGTAGTCTACTCCTGCATGATCCAGGAGAGCATAGAGGTGTGGCCTGTAATGAAAGAAGTCCTTCTGGTCGTACTCTCCTCCTTCTCTGGCGACATATCCGTCGTCCCAGTCTCGAGGATCCCCGACTCGCCATTGCAGGCGCTCTGCTCTCGGCACTTGCAGGTACTTTCTCCATCCGTTCATTACTCTTGTAACCAGGTTGCCTGGAGGCGTAAAACCGATGAAGCCGTATCCTTTTACAACAAGCTGTTCTGATGACGATAGATTCTCTAGCGTCTTCATCTTTGGTCCTTTCTGCTTTTTATTTTCTTGAGGTTAAGGTTGGGGGTATTTCAAATCTGCCATAATTTAAGCATGGGAGAGGGAAATGGTAAAGCCGGGTGGGGGAAAGGTGTTTTTTACTCTTTCCATATCTTTATTACGCACATCGGCAGGGGACAAACGTACAGGACTTTGTTATGATGATCGTAGAATATGCCTATCCAGAAATCATACCAGAGGAAGAAGAATTTAATTTTTAGGCGTTTAAGCATGTTTATAGAATTT
>JAUYLM010000031.1 GCA_030698965.1 bacterium | reverse complement strand
TTCCCACTTTAAAGGCTCGCTGTCCTTTATATGGTACGAGGCTAGATATATAGCTTGGGCTATTTTTTCTACTTTTTTCTTAAACTTTTCATCAAGGGAAATTTCCATTGTCTTTTATATTAAAAATATTATTTTACTTGTCCTTTATGTGTCTTTTACAAAAAGAGGGTGAAGAATAACATGTCCATTATAAAATGATTTGTCCTTAAAAGTAAAGCTTTTTTAACTCAGAACACAATGTAAGCACCAGGACAATAGTTGTGTTATGATTAATGAATAAGGTATGTCAAAAAAGATAAAAACTTTTAATAAGGTGGGGGAAGTGAAAAAGGAGACTTGGCAGGCGGTCATCTCAATTATTTTTTTTGTTGTGGCTCTTTTGGCCATTTTAGCCTCATTCGGCAAGGCTGGTTTTGTGGGTCAATATTTGTATGACATATTAAAAAAACTGCTGGGAATCGGCTATTTCCTCCTGCCTATCGCTTTGGCAATGGTAGGTGTTTCGTTTCTCAAGGGAGCTCAGAAAAAGTTTGAGATATCAAAAATGGTCGGGGCTATAATGTTTTTCGTGTCTGGCCTAGGTCTCATAGATCTGCTCATCGTCCATGAAGGCGGGATTCTGGGCAGGTATATATCATGGCCGCTCATTTCCCTTTTTGATGTTTACGCCGCAGCCACTCTCCTTATCGCGATTCTAACCATTTCCATCCTTATTACTTTCAATATACATTTCACACTGGAAAACCTGATGTTCTGGAGGCTCTTCAGGAGAGAAAAGAAAGAATACGAGGAAGAGGATATTTCTGAAGAAGAGACCGATGAATACCCTGAATATGAAACTCCCGGAGAACCAGATGAGGACGAGGGAGTCGCAAAGGCCATAAAGGAGGTTGAGAAAAAAATCATCAAAAATGACGAGAAAGAAACCGAGAGTTTCACCCCTTTTATCTCTACTAGAAGCACGAAGCCTTTCGTGCCTCCACCGCTTTCCCTGCTAGAAAAAGACAAGGGCAAGCCGGAAACCGGAGACATCAAGGCTAACGCGAATATTATAAAAAGGACATTGCAGAATTTCGGCATAAACGTAGAGATGGACGAGATATCCATAGGACCATCCGTAACTCGGTATGCCCTGAAGCCGGCCGAAGGGGTCAAGCTTTCTAAAATCATCGCATTGAATAATGACCTGGCTCTTGCTCTGGCTGCCCATCCTATCCGCATAGAAGCTCCGATTCCTGGAAAATCGCTGGTAGGAGTTGAGATTCCGAATACCACCAAGACCACAGTCGGTCTGGCGACAATTCTAGGATCAGAGGAGTATCAGCAGTCAGAAAAGCCACTTTTGATTTCTCTTGGCAAAGGCATTTCCGGAAAACCTCTCTTTGCCAATCTCGCGAAGGCTCCGCACATGCTCATAGCGGGAGCTACCGGATCCGGTAAATCAGTTACAATACACGCTGTTATCGCCTCTCTTCTTTTCCGAAACTCTCCGGAAGACCTAAAATTCATCATGATTGATCCAAAGAGAGTTGAGCTGACCCTTTACAATAAAATCCCCCATCTCCTCACTCCAGTCATAACAGAGCCCAAGAAAGCCATTCTTGCCTTGAAGTGGGCGGCAAAAGAGATGAGCCGGCGCTATGACATACTTGAGAAAAACAGCATGAGGGATATCGATTCCTATCACAAAAACAAGGATCCCGAAGCAGAGAGTATGCCGTACATCGTCATCGTCCTGGATGAGCTTGCAGATATTATGCAGTCCTATCCCCGCGAACTAGAATCGGCTATTGTAAGGCTTGCTCAGATGAGTCGAGCTGTAGGAATACATCTCATCCTCTCTACCCAGCGGCCAAGCGTCAATGTAATCACAGGTCTTATTAAGGCAAACATCCCTACGCGCGTCGCCCTCCAGGTATCTTCCCAGATAGATTCCAGGACCATTCTTGACGGAAGCGGGGCAGAAAAACTCCTTGGAGCAGGAGATATGCTGTATCAGGGAGGAGAAATGTCCAAGCCCCAGCGCCTTCAGTCGGCTTACATAAGCGAAAGTGAGGTCAAGAAAGTGGCGAAGTACCTGGCTGACACGTACAAAGATGAGATTATGGGTGAAATAAATCTGACACCCCCTGAAGCAGGAAAAGATTCCATTTTTGAAGCTGATCTTGAGGAAGAGGATATCGGCGAAGAGGACGATATGTATGAACAAGCCAGGGAAACAGTTATAGAAAGCGGGAAAGCTTCTACCTCATATTTACAAAGAAAACTCGGAGTCGGATATTCGAGAGCGGCAAGGCTTATGGATATGCTTGAACAAAAGGGCGTAATAGGACCGGCAAACGGGTCAAAAGCAAGGGATGTTTTCGGATCTCAGACAGATGGAGATGGGCCACAGATAAGCGATAATACTGAGGACGAGATAGGAAATGCCGAGAAAACTTTCTAGGAATGGGGTAAAAAGGATACTAAAGGTGGGAGTTATCTCACTGGTTTCTCTCACCGTGGCGGGATATGCCTTATTTGCTTTCCACGATTTCATATTAGGACCTTCTATTGTTATCTACGAACCAGCGAACGGCAGTACATTCACCTCTCCCAGGATAACCGTGGTTGGGGTTGTGAAGCGCATACAGGATATCTCCCTGAATGGCAGATCCATCACCATAGATGAGGAGGGGAATTTCAAAGAAACGGCATTACTTGCCCCTGGATACAACATTTTCACCCTTATAGCCAGGGATAAGTTCGAAAGAAGCAAGGAATATCGACTGGAATTTATATATGAGGTAAACTAGGGCATGCGGATGTCGTGCGAACATTCTCATTGACGACGATTATTCCTTAATTCATACAAACACATGCCAAAAAAAGAAAAAATAAAAGAAGAGAAAATTTCAGAGAAGACGCACAGCGATCCCACAAAAAATATAAGCGCTACGCTTGATGCGATCAGGATGAAATTCGGAGAAGAATCTATCATGAAGCTCGGCGAAAAGCCGAGGGTGAACGTAAACGCTATTCCGACAGGATCGATCGGCCTTGATGCCGCCCTAGGCGTAGGCGGGATGCCGAGAGGACGCATTATCGAGATATTCGGACCAGAATCATCAGGAAAAACTACCCTGTCTCTTCACATCATAGCCGAAGCACAGAAACTCGATGGCATATGCGCCTTCATAGACGCAGAACATGCCATGGATCCAGAGTACGCCAAGCGCATAGGAGTCAAAATAGACGAACTGCTCATCTCACAGCCGGATACCGGAGAACAAGCTCTGGAAATAGTAGAGAGCCTGGTCCGTTCCGGGAAAATGGATGTAATTGTCATTGACTCCGTCGCCGCCCTGACACCGAAAGATGAGATCGAGGGAGATATGGGAGCGCACCATGTCGGAAAGCAGGCTCGGCTCATGTCCCAAGCTTTACGGAAACTTACCGGAATAGTGGCAAAATCAAAAACTATCGTAATCTTCATCAACCAGATCAGAATGCAGATCGGAGTCATGTTCGGAAACCCGGAAACAACCCCGGGAGGAAAGGCTTTGAAATTTTATACATCCATCCGGCTTGATATCCGCAGGATTGCACAGATCAAAAAAGGAGAGGAAGTCATGGGAGGGCGGGTGCGCGTCAAGGTGGTTAAAAATAAGGTAGCTGCCCCCTTCCGCCAGACAGAATTCGACCTCATGTATAATGAGGGAATTTCACAGGAAGGAGAAGTAATTGCCCTTGGTGAAAAGATGGGCATGATACAAAAATCAGGGAGCTCTTACGCCTATGGAGAAGAAAAGCTTGGAAGAGGTTATGACGCCACCAGGCAGTTCCTGAGAGATAACCCGCCGATACGCGAAGAAATCCTTGGGAAGATCAGGCATAAATTGACTGAGGAACAGGTCTAGTATAGAATGCGCTAACAAATACCATGTCAATGCTTGAATACAACGAGATCGTCGAGAGGAAGTACATTATCCTGGATGGTTCGCCGTACGAAGTGCTTAGCTCTCATGTTTTCCGCAAACAGCAAAGGAAGCCGGTGAATGCCACTAAGCTGAAAAATATGATTACCGGCAAGGTAACTGAATACTCATTTCATCAGTCTGAGAAAGTAGAGGAAGCAGAGATCGAGAGCAAAGAAATAAAATACCTTTACAACAACCGAGGAGAGTTCTTTTTCTGTAATCCTGAGGACCCAAGTAAAAGGTTTAGCGTAGGCGAGAGTATTATCGGCCACCAATCCCGTTTTCTAAAGCCAAATTCCCTCGTAACACAGCTCACATTCGGAGAGCAGACTATCGGCTTTAAGTTCCCCGTAAGTGTCGAGTTAAAGGTTACTGAGGCTCCGCCAAATGTAAAAGGAGACAGCGCAACGAGCGGAGGAAAGGTCGTTACGCTAGAGACTGGTGCTACCATAACAGCTCCCCTGTTCGTGAATGCCGGAGATGTGATAAGGATAAACACGGAGACCGGAGAATATAGAGAAAGGGTCGGAAAGTAAGTATAGAAAAGAGCAGATCATTTACAGAACCTGCTCTTTTTATATTCTTTATCTCGCGACGTATGGAAGGAGGCCGATGAATCTCGCGCGCTTTACCGCTACGGCTAGCTGACGCTGGCTACGTGCACTGACTCCGGACTTCTTTCGGCTTATCATTCGTCCATGGGGATTGAGGAATTTCTTCAGGATTTCTGTATCCTTATAATCTATATTCTTGATATTGTTTTGCGAAAAATAACACTGTTTAATCATATATTTTTGTTAGAATGGTATATCATCAGGATTAATCTCTTCTTCGGGATACTCGATGGCTCCAGCCACCGGCATGTCTTTTGCCGAGTCACCCGACGGCACGTCTGATTTCGCCCCGGATGCCGGTCCCCTGGAGCTGGATCCAAATTGGACCCTATCGGCTATTATCTCAGTCCTATATTTCTTCTCGCCCGATGTCTTGTCGTCCCATGATCGTGTCTGCAGTCTTCCTTCTACCATGACATTGGACCCCTTCTTCATATACTGCGCCGTAGTCTCCGCCTGGCGGCCGAAGATGACGATATTGTGATAGTCTACAGCCTCCTGCTTCGCTCCGTCTTTGTCTTTCCAATAGCGGTTTGTCGCTATGCTCATTGTACAGACTTTTATCCCTGCAGGCAGAGCCTTGAGCTCCGGATCTCTGACGATATTTCCTACGATGATGACTTTGTTTAAATACATATTTTTGCGTGATTATATCTACTGGTAATTATAATACTACGCCTCTTTCACCATTTCGTCTATGCTCTTATCCATTTCTTCCACTGAGACTGGAGCTACTGGGACCTCAGCGACAACCCCCTCTACCGGAGCAGATGCTGGTGCGGCTACTGGGGCTTTTTTCCCGAGGTAAGTATTTTCCTTGACCGTGGTGATTACAAGCATCCTGAGCATTTCAGGATGCGCCTCGAGCTCCTTCTTTACGCTTTCTATCTCTTTTGTAGGAAGCTCGAACTTGAACCAGCCGAAATATCCCTGATCGAATCTGTGGTTTGAAGTCCCTATTTTCTTGATCATGGTATAGGCTAACTCCCGGAGTTCGGGAGATTCCTCGGCAATCATTACCGCTCCTTTTTTTGAAAGAACTTCCTTTAGGTAAGCGGCGCTATCCGCCACTTTCTCCGCTGGTATCGAAGACACGAGAAGGTATCCGATTTCATAAACCTTCAAAGTATCTTCCTTCAGTGATAATGTCTCTGTCATTGTGATATTTGGCGAGCAGTAATTCATTTCGCCAATAGAAAGGCTTAATGAAGCATGGCCGTGCGAGCCAGGACTACTCACGCTGTTATTTTGTTAAAATGCACGTGCAGGTACAGTATCATAATGGAGAAATAAATCAAGCATAGACGCCATGGTGAGTGGCACTATGGACTTTAGCAAAGCGAGATGAATTTCTGATGAATTTTTAATGAATTTTCGATAAACTTTTAAATGCCGAACATTTTTCTGGCGTTGTCAACAATCTTAGGTAGAAAAACACTTTCATCTTCACCTCTTATGGATGCCATGGCATGAGAAATATCCTTTATAAACAAGGGTTCATTGCGCTTCCCTCTATTGGGAACAGGAGCGACATAGGGGGCATCGGTTTCTGACATTATTCGATCGATTGGAGCGCTCTTTAACACTTCATCATAATTTCTCGCGAATGTCACTACTCCAGTGAAGGAAACGGTACAGTTTAGATCAACAATACTTTTCAAATCCTCGATATTTCCGGCAAAAAAATGGAAATTGGCTCGGACTCTAGAATACCCTTTCAATATTTCCACAGCTTCTCTATATGCGTTTAAATTGTCCTTTCCATTTCTAATGTGCAACATCAAAGGCTTGTTCACTTTATTAGCCAGCTCAATATGCTGAATAAAAACTTCTCTCTGCTTCTCCATGTCTTCAGGTTCCGAGTGAAAATAATCCAAACCGCATTCTCCTATAGCTACCACCTTTGGATGCTTGGCCATATCTTCCAAGGCTGAAAAATCAAATATTTCTTTGGCATGATTCGGGTGAATGGCCGCAGTCGCCCACATATTTTCATGTCTTTCAGCGAGCTCAATGGCCTTCTCGGACATCGGAATATCGGTTCCAACATTTATGATTCCGATTTCTTCTTTCTGCGCCCTATTGATCGCCCCTTCCCTATCTGCATCGTATTCTGGAAATTGAAGATGGCAGTGAATATCTATATACTTCATACTAGTCTATTTCCTTATAAACAGAGGATTGGCTATCTTATTTTCCTCTATTGCCTTCGCTATCTTGGCTGAAGTTTCCGGCAGGATCGGCGCGAGGAGAATTCCAATATGCGCCACTTCCCCAAGCAGGTATGTTATTTCCAATTTCCCTTTTTCCTTGTCTGCCTTTATTGTCTTAAAGGGCTCATGTTCCTGTATATATTTATCAGCTGATTGGATGCGCGACCAGATATCATTACAAACTTTATTTATTTCATAGCTGTCATAAAGGTCTGAGTATTTCCTTGTATCTACATCTTCCTTTTTTTCTAATCGTATATCATTCGTCTCCGCCATCTTCATGACCCTGCTTACAAGGTTGCCTAGGCCATTCGCCAGGTGAGCGTTATAGGATTCCTTAAATTTATCCAATGTAAAAGGACTATCCTCAAAAGGATGGATTTCTCGCAACAAAAAATATCGGAGAGCGTCGGTGCCATATTCCTTAACTACTTCAATGGGATTAATGGTATTCCCAAGAGTCTTGCTCATCTTTATGCCTCCCTCACCCGTGATGAATCCATTGATGACTATTTGCTTGGAGTTTGGCAGACCAGCAGCCATGAGCATAGCCTGCCACATAGCGGACTGCTGTCGAAGGTTGTCTTTTCCGCAGTACTGTACTACTCCTCCGCTCTTTATCCACCATCTATCAAAGCTTTCCTTATCATCAGGCCAGCCGATTGTGGAAATATAGCTGACAAGCGCGTCGAACCAGACATACATGACATGGTCGTCATCTCCAGGCACCGGAACGCCCCAAGACATCTTGCTTCTCAATCGTGAAATGCTGAAATCAGTCAGGCCGTTTTTTACAAAAGATTTTATTTCATTGAAACGGAATGACGGGATAACAAAATCCGGATTTTCTTCATATAAAGAGAGGATGGGTTTTTGGAATTCGCTGAACTTGAAAAAATAATTTTCCTCTTCAATTATGATCAAATCGATGCTCTGGTGTATGAAGCATCTGCCATTCTCAATTTCAATGTCAGTCTTTTCCAATTCACAGCCGGGACAATACTTCGTCTTGTAATTCTTCTTGTATATATACCCGTTCTTGTCGCATATTTTCCAAAATTCCTGCGCCGCCATAATGTGATGGGGATCGGTAGTCCTGACAAAATGAAGATCATCACTCAGGCCCAAAGTATCTTTTAGAGATTTGAACTGTATCATACATCTATCCACATAAGCCTTAGGATCCTCACTGAATCCCAGAGCTTTCTCATACACTTTCAACCCATGCTCATCCGTCCCCGTATTGAAAAAAACATCAAAGCCTTCTACCTTCTTCTCACGGGCGATTACGTCCGCACGGATAAATTCCATGGCGTGTCCGATATGGGGCTCCGCATTCACATAGGGCAGTGTTGTTGTTATGTAATAGCTCTTCATCGCTGTTTAATTCTCTTAAGTAATTTTCTTGAATGACATTTTATCCTTCTCCACGTCATCTATCCACTCCATGAGAGCTGAAGCGATGGGGACCGCGAGCAGGGCCCCGAGGAAACCGGCGAGCTTGGCGCCGATAACCAGAGCCAAAATTACAACAATCGGAGAAATACCTATTATCTTCCTGACTACCAAAGGATATAGAAGGTGGTTCTCAAATTGGTGGATTATGAGATAAAGCCCTATTACAAGCAGTACAAGCGTTGCGCCCCCATCGACAAAAGATATGAGAACGGCAGGTACCGCAGCTAGAATAGGTCCGAAAATAGGTATGATCTCGAAAATAGTAGCGATAGAAGCCAGCAGAAGCGCATTTTTGACGCCAAGGATCATCAATCCGAGATAAACAAGAACTCCGACGATAACGCCGAGCAGAAGCTGTCCCTGCATCCAATATCCTATTTTTCTCTGTGACCTCTTCCATAGATTGATGATGTACTCATGATGCTTGACGGGACTGACGATCTTCAGGAAGCTTCCTACTCCATCCTCCTGCACCGCCAGATAGAATGAGAGAACGATCATCAGGATGAAGCTCAATTCCCCCCCGAAAATGAAGCTGGCAGTCTTGAACGCTCCAGCT
>JAUYLM010000027.1 GCA_030698965.1 bacterium | reverse complement strand
GAATTGGATGAGAAGAGGGGTCACTTATGCCGACGTGATCAACACCGTTTCTCCAAACTATGCCAAGGAAATGCTGACGAAGGATTACGGCGAGCTTCTGGACGACCTCCTGCGTGAACGCCGGTCCGTATTGACGGGAATATTGAACGGCATAGACTACGATATCTGGAATCCAAGGACGGACTCATATATAAATACCAGATTCGACGCTCACTCTCTGGAGAACAGGGAAAAGAACAAAGCCGCCCTGCAGGATCATTTCGGCCTTCCTGTAGATAACAACGTCTTCGTCATGTGCGTCGTAAGCCGGCTAAGCAAGCAGAAAGGACTGGATCTTTTGGTGCATATAGCCGATCTCCTCATCCAGGAGCTGCCAATGCAGATCATCGTGATCGGGGAAGGGGAATCAGAGCTCATGACTTTCTTCCACGACCTTGAAACAAAATACCCCGGCAAAATCGCTACTCATCTGAAGTTTGATCTTGTCCTGCCCCATATCGCCATGGCTGGATCCGACGTAACGCTGATACCTTCCAAGTTCGAGCCTTGCGGTCTGGTCCAGATGGAAGCCATGCGTATGGGCTGTGTGCCTATCGTCAGGAAGACAGGGGGACTTGCGGACAGCGTCGAGGACTACAATCCTGAGAAGCATACCGGAAACGGTTTCATCTTTGAAAAGTTTGATCCCTCTTCTCTCATGATCGCTCTTATAAGAGCCTTTGAGAACTTCAGGGACAAGGAAAAGTGGGCGGAGCTCCAGAAGAGAGCTATGGCAAAAGATTTTTCCTGGAGCACCTCGGCAAAGAAATACATTGAACTTTTCAACCGCGCCATTCAAATTCACGGCAGGATCTAGAATAAATACTGAATACTTATATGAAATGGGCCAATTTTTTACATATCTACCAGCCTCCGACGCAGAAGCCCGTCTGGGTGCGCAGGGTTGCCGACGAATCGTACCGGAAGCTTTTCGCAGGATTGAAGAATATTCCTAAGGCCAGAATAACTCTCAACATCAACAGCGTTCTCTGCGAGCTTCTGGAGCAGAACGGCGCATCGGATGTTCTAGATGACATACGCCTGCTTGTAGACAAGGGAAACATAGAGCTTACGGGCAGTGCCAAGTACCATGCCTTTCTCCCTCTGCTTCCGGAATCAGAAATAGAGAGGCAGATAAAGCTGAATGAAGAAGGCCTGACGAAATATTTCGGCGCCTCATGGAAAAGAGGGGGCTTCTTCTCTCCTGAGATGGCGTATTCGAAAAAAGTCGCCGAAGTCGCAAAAAGGCTCGGATATAAATACATTGTGATCGATGAATTGGCTTTGCCGGAAGGGAAGGTCCTGGATCGCGATAAGATATATGAAATAGAAGGGGTTGAAGATTTCTACGTATTTTTTCGAGAGAGGAATTTCTCTTTCAAGATCCTCTCCGCCTCACAGCTTTCCACTCTTCCTTCCATTCTGCGTTTTCTTGAACCTCGGTTTGGAAAAGAAGAGTATACGGTTACAGGGATGGATGGAGAGACATTCGGTCATCACCGCCCTGGTTTGGAAAAGCTCCTCTTTGATCTCCTCGCTAACGAAAAAATAGAGGCGATATCTCTAAGCGATGTTTTTGGAACAAAGCTGGATCAGGAGATTGTAGCCCCTCAGTCATCCACCTGGGCTTCTATGCCTAAGGATTTGGAGGCCAAGGAACCCTTTCTCCGCTGGAATAATCCGGAAAACGAAATACAGCAATATCAGTGGAAGCTCACCAACCTCGCCATCGAAGTTGTTCATCGCGATCCTTCACAGCCTTCACGCGTGATCCTCGACGGGGCTCTGCATTCTGACCAATACTGGTGGTCATCTGCCCGCCCATGGTGGAGCCTAGAAATGATAGAGAGAGGTGCGTTCGACCTGAAGAAAGTCATCGATTCTTCATCAGTATCTTCCGATGAAGAAAGAAAGAAAGCAGAAGAACTCTATAAACTCATTCTTTTTAAAGGATTTGAATGGCAGAGGACTGGCTATGTGGACGAAATATCCAGGACGGAAAATGAGGAAATAAGGGAGCGCTTGGAAGAAAAGGAAAAGCTTTTTGTAACCAAAGAAGAATTCGAAGAGATGATCAAGACTTTGCGCGAGCAGATGAAATCCGCGGCTGATACTCAAGAGTATCATCGAGCCTCCATGATCAAGGACAGGATCAGGGAGCTTGAAGAGGAAATGGAGAAAAACCAGCTGGCGGACATTCTGAAGGTGAAACCGGGGAGCGATCTAATGTTCTAGCTATTCAATCCTCACATCGGGCACATTTCCATACAAAGGATTTTTTACAAAAGAGGGCTTTCCGTCTTTTTCTACTACATAGTAAGCTGCACCGCGCATCTTTTTAAACAGGCTGTAATCAGCATGCGCCGCCAAGCTTGCCGGGCTGTCATCCGATGTTACGAGCCATGTCGTCCCGATATTTATGGCAAGATGCCCAGTATTTTTTGGAATATGTATCTTGTCTCCGGCTTTTACTTTTATTGCTTTGAAATCTGTCACGCCCTCATCTTCGATTTGTCCCTGCAAAATGATAATTCCTTCTCCCTGCAGGATAGTATAGGTCTCTTCCAGGTCGCCGGTATGATAGTGGCCGTATGATTTTATATATTCTGCCCCGACTGTTCCGGCCTCCCAGACCGTGATGTTGGATTTCTTATCGCCACCGCGGACCATGTAGTAATGCGCTTGGGGACCATCGGCCAAAGGGCTCATGAGGACATCTCTCATCTCTTCGTGTGTTCTTTCTGCGTAAGGCTTCATGCCATTATTCTACCATAGTGAGGTATAATATTCTTATAAATGAAAAAGATACGTATACGAAAGAATGCGTACGCTCTCATATACGATGTGATAATCATAGCGGTGGGAATAGCCGTGGCTCTGATGCTGTCGCGCATGGGGGCGATAGACTATATGATCAATGCTTTCCGTGATTACTCGATACTCGCTACATTCATTGCAGGTCTTTTCTTCACCTCGGCTTTCACGCTTGCTCCTGCCGGCATAGCGCTGGTGAACATCGCTGAGCGCGCGCCCATACACTCAGTCGCCGTATGGGGAGCTCTCGGCGCACTGTGCGGAGATCTCATTCTTCTTTATTTCATCCATGATCGGTTTTCCAGAGATGTCAAAAAGGCCTTCAAAGCTTCCACAATAAAAAAAATAGCGTCCTCTTTTCATTTCGGCTTCATGAAATGGCTGTCGCCTCTGCTCGGAGCGCTTCTCATACCTTCGCCCTTGCCGGATGAGTTCGCCATGGCCCTCCTCGGCGCGTCAAGATTGAGAATTTCATTTCTTCTGCCTATAATATTTACCATGAATGTTGTCGGCATATATCTGCTCATAGGATTTGCCAATCTCATTTCATAGCCGTATAATGCATTCATGAATAGATTTTTTACTTGGGGAGCTTTTATCGTTATAGTAGGTCTTGTTATATGGGGCTTGGTGGCCGCTGAGAAGAAGGCCGACCGTGAAGGAGCCTCCGCACTTTTGCCTGATCAGATCGTTTCGACAGATCACATAAGGGGAAGCGAGGCGGCGGCTGTTACTCTTGTAGAATACGGCGATTTCCAGTGTCCTGCCTGCGCGCTCTACTATCCTATTGTAGAGAGATTGGTTTCCGAATATTCTTCCAGCACGCTCCGTTTCGTAGCCAGGCATTTTGCCTTGTCACAGCATGCCAATGCCATGCCTGCCGCGCTGGCCGCAGAGGCTGCGGACAAGCAGGGGAAATTCTGGGAGATGTACGGCAAGCTTTATGACAGCCAGAGAGATTGGGAGAATTCTAAAGAAGCCAAAAACATCTTCCTTGGATATGCCCGCGATCTCGGTCTGGATGAAGAAAAATTCTTGAATGATTTTGATCTTCCGTCCTCTAAAGAAAAGATAAACAATGATTATAAGAGCGGGTTGAAAGCCGGCGTCAATTCCACCCCATCTTTCTTCGTGAACGGCAAAAAGATAAATAATCCCCAGAGCTATGAAGATTTTAAAAGAATTATTGACGAAGCCGTTTCAAAAGCCGGTAAATAAGGGAATCGTTATTTTTCTGATAGCTGTGGCGGCTGTCGGATTTTTCGATGCGGCTTACCTGACCATTCAGCACTTCATGAACGTCATCCCTCCGTGTACAATAGACGGTTGTGAGACAGTGCTGGCTAGTGCGTACGCTGAGGTGGCGGGAGTGCCGGTTGCTTTATTGGGCGCTGTCTATTATCTCTCTATCATGGTTCTTTTGATTGCTTATCTTGATTCCAAAAAGGAAGCACTTCTGCGCTGGGCTCTTGCGATCACTGCCCTTGGATTCCTGGCCTCAATTTATTTCTTTATTCTCCAGGCCTGGGTTATAAAGGCATATTGTCAGTATTGTCTTCTCTCCGCTACGACATCGACTATTCTTTTCATAACGGCTATCGCCATATTTAAAAAAGCAAAATG
The DNA here is from genome assembly GCA_030698965.1 of bacterium. Classification (GTDB taxonomy): domain Bacteria; phylum Patescibacteriota; class Minisyncoccia; order Phycocordibacterales; family PALSA-1337; genus CAIOGI01. Next base: position 322 of record JAUYLM010000027.1, on the reverse strand, counting down.
AGCCATTCCAGCATATTGATTACAAAATCTTCGCGGGACTATGAGCTCATAGATTCCGGAGAAGGAGAGAAGCTGGAGCGATTTGGTGATGTGGTATTGTCTCGTCCGGATCCGCAGGCTCTCTGGAGGAAGAGTTGTCCTGAAGAGTGGGTTAAAGCAGATGCTGTGTTTTCTCGCGAAGGCAAAGACGGGCAGTGGAAGATAAAGGAGGGGACGCCGGAAAAATGGACGATGAGTCTTGGAGATTTGAAGTTTCAAATTAAACCGACGCCCTTTAAGCATACGGGATTATTTCCGGAACAGTCCGTGAATTGGGAGTGGA
>JAUYLM010000022.1 GCA_030698965.1 bacterium | reverse complement strand
AAATTTACAAAAAAAGTACTTCCCCTTCCAGGAAAGTACTATGATTTGCAGGCCTCGCGACAATTGAGAATCTTCACTCCCTTTATTCAGAGCCTAAAGAATAAGCTCGATTACTTCCTGAGCTATTGCTTTCTGTGTCTTATTATCAGTATCAACAATCGGAAAATTGTTCTGTTCGAAAATCAAGCGAAGTTTTGGTGCAAATGAAGCGCACTGCTCTACAAATTCATCAAGCGAAACTCCCGCAGCTCTCTCGATTTCCAACTTACTTTCAGGAGTCGCATGCCTACCGTATAAACGTTTTCGAAGTGTGTCCGGAGATACATCGAGTAATATTATTTGTGCTGGAACATCTTTGTCTGGATTATGAATCTTCTTAAATTGCTCTGGATTCGTAAAACCTGAGATGACAGTATTTTTTTAAGTTGCTCAAGTGTCGATGTTTTGCCGACACCCGATACTCCTGAAATGAAATAAATTTTATGGTGTGTATAATTCAAGCTTATTTTTAAGTATTAGAAGACATTCTCTATATTTACCTGAAATGTCAGCATTGGAAGATGCGTCGTTTTCTGAGATTATCACTAGGCTACTTATAGAATTCAGGAGCAGTTCTAATATTTCTGCTAAAAGTATTTTTTCTTCAATATTTCTAGATACCTTTGGAATTATTTCCTCGATTTTTGAAGTAACTTTCTTCCCATCAATACTGCGTGTGGCAAGGATACTGTCATTGTCCTTAAGAAATTCAAAAGATATGGCATTGATCAGCTTGCATGCATCAGGATATAAAGGTGTTTCTCTTGTGCTACTCAATAAATTATTTGAGATTTGCAACGTATCCAAGATGTCGCTGAATAATAATTGCAAATCTTCTGGCATTTTTATCCCGTCTTCTTTTACTCTATATGCTAGTTGTGAGTAGGTTATCATTTCATAAAATTTTAACAAAATAATTGTAGCCGTGCAATTCATACACGGCTACGGGTTTCTGGCTACTTGCCACTTCCTCCACTATTGGGGTCCTGGCCAGTGGATAACTAGCCTCATGTTATCATGTTATAATAACTGATAAATGAAGTCGAAATTCACCCCTTTTCTAATAGCCACCCTACTGATTCCTATTTTGGCCAGCGCGCAGAATTCCGCGCAGGATTACAACCTGTCAGCTTCCAGAGAGCCTACGACACAGACGACCGTTGCCGGAGTCATTAGCGTATCGTGGAATAAGATTTCAGAGTCCACTGGATATCAGGTATACAGGCATGGCGGCGAATCGGAAATTTTATGGACAACAATTCCTCAGCCTGCGCACGGAACGAAAGTAAATATCCAGGATACCGGCCTGATTCCCGGAGCTCTATACGGATATAGAGTTGTGGCCCAGACATCTTCTGGAGCTCTGGAGAGCTCCAGAGTCTATTCACAATTTTCTTCTGAGAGATTGACCGCAGGATCTTCTTCTGCCGGGTCGAGGGCAATAGCCTCATGCGGGGTAGGCGAAACCGAAATTTTAAGGAAAAGCACTCCCGGCACGCACACATGGACTGTTCCGAGCGGGCTTTCTAGTGTGAAAGTTAAGATTTGGGGAGCTGGAGGAGGCGGAGGCGGAGCTGGAATGGGAGGATACGCTGTTCCGATTGGGATCAATATGATTGGAGGCGGAGGGGGAGGGGGAGGGGGATTTAGTGAGAAAACTTTGAATGTCATTTCCGGCGCATCCTACACGCTGCAGATTGGAAAAGGAGGCGACGGTGGGGCGAATGGGGGGATAAACAGGGCAAGGAAAGTACGCGCAAAGACAAACGGGAGCATCCTTGGTGGCCAGAATCCGATCGTTATCAGTGATCCAAAATGTTACAAGAAGACTTCTGGATACAATGGACTCGATGGCGAAGAGTCCTCCTTGATTTCAGCGGCACTCAGTCTTTCCAGAGCTAAGGGTGGAATGGGAGGCATAGCCGGAGCGGGAGATGCCTGCAGATTTGAAGAGGCGATCGGGAAGGGGGGAGAGGGAATAGACGGTGGGGGAAGAGGGCAGGACGCTCAGCCCTACCCTGGACTTTCTGATCTTGTATATATGTATGGAGGAAACGGTGGCAATGGAGCAATGGCCGGATCCGGGGGAGGAGTCGGAGGATTCAGAGGAGATTATTTCACGCCAAAAGGAAAACCGTATGGCCTTACTCCGGGACAGCCGGGTGATGCTCCTGCTGGCGGAGGCGGAGGGGGAAGCGGATTTACTTTTATTCTAAATGATAATTATGCCGATGGAGGAAAGGGTGGGGACGGTCTTATACTCATCTGCAGTCCAACAAAAATTGAGGAAGAAAAGCCTATTCCGGCCCTGAGCCTTTCGTGCGCGCCGGGAGAAACCGAAATCTATAGAAATAATAATTCAGGCACGACGGGCACATGGATAGCTCCATCTAATGCCATTGCCAAGGTTAAAGTATGGGGTGGAGGAGGCGGGGGTGGAACAGGATACCGATACGAAGCTGACAGAGAGAGCAGAGGTGGATCGGGTGGAGGAGGCGGAGGCTATGCGGAGAGCCTGATGGCGATCTCTGCCGGAGAAGTTTTCAATATCACAGTCGGCAATGGAGGAATCGGTCACTATTCACAATATCCGAGAAGAGTTCCCCCGGTGACCACCGTCTTTCCCGCTGGAAATAGTGAGTTCATAAAAAATGGAGTTGTCCTAGTCGGAGCAGGTGGTGGAGGGGGAGGAGGTCTATCAGGACTACCTGGAGTAACGGGTATTAATGGATCGGATGGAAAAGGGAAGGGAGGAGTTGTCGGAGGGGAGGGCGCGGGACCTGGCGGAGTCGGAGAAAGCGGAGGGGCTTATGGAGGAAAAGGAGGTTCCGGATATGTGGGCGACATAAAACTTACCGGAGGAACTGCCGAAGAGAGAACCATTGACCGAGGAGACAATGAGGATTCTACGCCGGGCGCTGCCGGAGCAAACGGCGGAAGTGGAGGCCTCGCCGGGCGCTGTGGAAGATCCGGTCTCGGGCATCACTGCACGACGTCCTCCACCTTAATATCTGGATACCGAGTTTCTAGCGCACAGGATGGAAGTGTTCCTGCCGGAGGAGGAGGCGGGTCATCCACAGGTTGGAATGAGAGCGACACCGGCGGATACGGAGCTACCGGACAAGTGCTTATATGCAGTACAAAGACAGAAGAGGAACCGCCTGTAAGCGGAGGCATTAGTCCGTCTCTGTCTCTTACATGTTCAAAATCATTGGGAAATAACAGATGCCTTACAGGCACGACATATAACCTCAGTGGCACAGTTACCAACTCAGGAAGCGCAGCCGCAAATTCCATAATCAATCAATATAAATCATCGACAAATAACAGCGGCATTTGGGAAAATTCAGGCCTTCCGCCTGCCGGCACAATTACAGATTTGCTTGGAAGGAAGACCCAGCCTGTTACTCCCGCCAATAATCTGCCTATCGGCCCTGTGAATGGTCTTACTTATAGATTCAAACTTTTCAGCAGTTCGGGCAGGACAAACACATCATCCGGCGAGAAGGTTTTGATTCCGGCTTCAACATTGAATATAACTATCGCCGGCAAAGGAACCGTGACCGAACGCAATGGACTGGCGAGTTCCTGCAGTTCAGCTTGCACGACGATCTTCACGTCTCCTTCGACAGTTACGCTTGTGGCCACTCCGGCAGAAGGATATGTATTCAGCGGATGGTCCGAGGACTGCGGAGGTTCCGAGACGTGCATTCTAAATATGGCAAATGTACGAAATGCGACAGCGACATTCACTTCCTGCACAACTTGCGGTACACCACCCCCTGGTGGCGGAGGGGGAGGTTCGTCTGTAACGATCCGCCAGCAAATAGTTGGAGATCAGATTCTTCTCAATTCAAAAAAATGCTATCTAAAAAAACCTTCGGACTCTCAGCCAATCGCAATAACATGTGGAGTGCCGCAGAGCAGTCTGCCGGCCGGTACATATACAGCCAGCGTAGATCCGATTCCGGATTACAGCGTAGTTACCTGGGAGCGGACCGGAAACACACCGGGAGAGGGAATAGGGCACATAGCATCTCCCTATGGTCTCGGTAGCCGGGAGAATGCCGTCTTCACATTTACTTATGAAATCGATCCCGTCGTTACTCTCAAGGTTCGCGGAGACAGGTACGGGGAAGTGACAAGTTACAGCAATAATGAGAATCATAAAACCAATCCCCCTCTTGCAACGGTAACCAGGGGCCGATCGTTCCAGCTTTCGGATACGAAGAGCGTAGATTTTGACCGATGCGAAATAGTGGCAACGCATGCGCCACGCTCTGATCTGACAGCATCTACAGACAGGACATATGCTCAGAGTGTGATACAGGACGAGCCGCTTGTGACATATACCATCAGCTGTGACAATGATCCAAGCGAAGGATTCGCTGTTCCTTTATCGGCTTATACGAAGATAAAGGTGCAGGCTATTGATCCGGAGATAAATGAGTTCTAGATAAATGAGTTCTAAGACAGGTTATTATATAAGCTCATTTACCATATCATTATTACCGTAAAGATATATTGTGCGACATCATATAAATAATCGATTCTGGGTAGAAGTCCTATTCCCCATTTAAACTAGCAGATTAGTCACCAGCACCACCATCACCTCTTTGTCCTTTGGATCACTTTCTGCAATGAGAAGAGCCATGGCAACAAGCGTGTTGTCATTTATTTTCTTCTCCCCATCTGGGCGGTACAGCAATTTATTCTCATCTAGAAAGTAGACAAATAAGAATGAGCCGATACGCTTATTGCCGTCAGAAAATGGATGATCTTTGATTGTGAAGTATAGGAGGTGGGCCGCCTTCTCTTCTAGGCTCGCGTAGAGCTCTTTGCCACCGAAGGTTTGATAAATGTTCCCAAGGATTCCTTTAAAGGATTCATCTCTCTCATTGCCAAAAATATCAGTCGCCTCTTCCTTTTCCATAAGGGAAGTCTTGAGCTGGTCAATGGCTGGACGCACGAATTCATAAGAGAAGCGTTCCCTCTCTTTATTTTTACTTCTCTGAAGCTTCAATTCCCCTTCATCATATTTCTTTAGCAACTGCCAAGAGTGGGCATAGCTCTTTATGACAGAAAGAAGGCCATCAACCTCTTCCCTGTTAAGTTCCCTTTTTTGGACGGTCTGCTGAATGAATTTTATTTTTTCATCGAGGTCATTAAGGATTTTGTCCGGGAGTTGCTTAATGCGGTCTATGTTTACTGCAATTCCATCAATGATGTATTGACGGAGAGTCTTGGTAGCCCACTGACGGAATTGGATGGCTTTTTTGGAATTGGTGCGATAGCCGACGGCCAAGATAATATCAAGCGAATAAAGGCTGGTTGGCTTATCAGAACAGGAATTAGGAATGTGCATTTTTTGCACATTGCTTTTTTGGCTTACTTCCTCATCCTTAAGGATACTATTAATGTGTTTGGTAGCTACGGTACGATCAATATCAAAGATCTCAGCAATCTGCGTCTGTGTAGCCCAAATCGTTTCCTTTTCTACATCAGCCTTAAACTCCACATTTCCATGCTTGTCGGTGTAGATAATTATTTTGTTTTGTGTCTCGTTATTTCCCTTCATGACATAAGTGTAGCAGTGGGTTAAAATATGTAAAGAAAAAGAAAAACCGGGCATTCACCCGGTTTCTCTTTTGTTGCCCGCCTAAGATTAAACGGCCTTTGACCAGCACTTGGCGGAAGCATTCCATGGCTTAGAACCCTGTTTTTCATATAGGTGCTTGGCGTAGGAAACGTTTCCTTCAATCGTGTGGATGTCAAACCCAAGCTTCTCGGCAGTCTTGCCATGATATCGGGTATTGATCTGCATCACTCCGATATCATCATTATCCACCTTCCCTCGAAGGGCCTTGCCGTTCTTATCGAACTGGCTGAATGTAGACTCACATCGGGCGATTTCAACTAGAATCGGAGTGTCAGAGTACTGCTCACGAAGATATTCTTCGACGGCTTTTCGGTCCTGCAATATGACTTTCATAAAGGTAATATTGGGGGCAGTATCCGTACCTGACTGTGTTGAGGCGATCGCTACAGCAGTTGCGGCACCTGAGCCGTACATGGATGACAAGAGGAATACAACACCTGTAGTAAATTCAATCATAGTAATTTAAAATGAGATAGTTAGTTACAATGACGTAACTGCATATCTCATATATGCATATCATAGCATTTTTGAATTATGGTGTCAAGACCATAAATTGCTTGCCAATTTAAGTCTTATCCTGTATAGTGATTCCACTTATGGCAACAAAAAAAGCAGGAGGATCAACTAAAAACGGTAGAGATTCCGGACCACAGTATCTAGGAGTCAAAATCAACCACGGCGGGGCGGCAAAAGTCGGCGATATTATCGTGCGTCAGCGCGGTACAGACGTTCTTCCTGGCAAGAATATAGGAATAGGAAAGGACCACACACTCTTTGCTCTCAAGGAAGGAAGGGTTCAGTTTGGAACAAAAAGAAAGGTGCATTTCGACAATTCACTCATGCGAAAAAAGATTGTGCACGTGCTGTAGGGTGTCTATCTAAGAGTATCTATCGGGCTTCAATGATCAGATTAAACTTCACGGACTTCCCTGCCCCCTTCACTTCTATGGGGTGGTTTCCTAATTCTTTAATAGGGTGTTCGATTTGAATCAATGATGGATCTATCTGAAGCCTTGTCTGTTTTTGAACTTCTTCCGCGATAGCCTCACTATGCAGGCCCGCAAAAAGGTGGCCTTTCTCGTTTGCCTTGTCTTTAATGGTAATCGTCACTCCATCCAATTCAGAAAGGTTCTTCAGGAGCAGTTCCTCATGTATCTTTCTTTCCCCATCCATTTTCTTTTTCTCAGTTTCCAGCCTCTTCACGGCATCTGGCGTAGCTGCTACGGCTAGGCCTTTTGGAATAAGGAGGTTTACCGCGTATCCGTCTGAAATATCTTTCGTTTCATATTTCCTTCCCACCTTCGCTATGTCTTTCAGTAAAATTATTTTCATATTTTTTATATTAATCTTCTTTTCTCAAAATTTCAACTGCCTTGTCCATCGCCGCATCTGTTTTAGAATCAATGTCCTTGGCGGTAACCTTTACCTCCACATCCGGCGTGAGCCCTTCCTGCGATAGATTATGCCCATTCGGGGTCAGCCAGCTTGCTATGGTGACTTTGAGGGATGTGTCCGCGGTAATAGGTATCAGTTCTTGGACCGATCCTTTTCCAAATGTCTTTGTTCCTACAAGCTTGGCTATTCCATGTTCCTGCAAAGCTCCGGCGAAAATCTCCGAGGCTGATGCGGAGCCTGCATCGACTAGAATTATCAGGTCGAGGTCTTTCCCAAAAATGTTGTATCCTTTGCTTCTATATATCTTATTCGTATTTTTACCTCCAAAGTCCTCCGTTACAATAACCTTCCCAACCGGAAGGAACCAGCTCGACATATCCCAAGCGGCATCCAGATATCCTCCGGGATTGCCGCGCAGGTCAATGATGAGCTTATGTGATCCTGATTGGATGAACTCACGGAGCGCGTTCTGGAACAGATATGATGCCTGAGAAGTGAAGCTGAAAAGTCGGATGACAAAGATACCGTCCTTTCTCAGACCTAGTGCGCCCTCTGTCGAAGTGGCGCTTCCAGAAGTAGGCTTGCCCTCTTTGATCTCAGTTTGAATCGTGGGAATATCAATCACTCCCCTGACTATTGTCCTCTCTATCTGCTGGTTCAAGCCATCTCGGATGAAAGTTATCTTGACCGGTGTTCCCTTAGGACCCCGTATGAGCTTCACAGCTTTATCAACCTGCAAGTCTGTGACGGTCTGTCCGTCAATCTTTATTATTTTGTCGCCCGCTTTGACTCCGGCAAGCTCCGCGGGACTGTTCTTCAGGGGAGCCACGACTGTTAGTATTCCATCTTTCTGCCCTATTTCCATGCCGACTCCTTCAAAATTTCCGGAGATATCGCTCTTGAACATAGCCGATTCTTCAGGAGGAAAAAATACCGTGTACGGATCTCCCTGCGATGCTGTCAGTCCCTGTATGGCTCCCCAAATGCGCTCTTGAGAATCCGTGGTTGTGGCTGCGACATATTTTTCACTCAATATTCTCCATACCTTCCAGAATGGCTCGAATTGATCGCTGGTTACATTTATATCCTCCGGAACGGGTATGCTGGCGGTGGAGGGAGTTGAAAGCGAGCTTTTTTGTCCGATGTATTGTCCTGCAAAAAAGACAAAGAGGAGGATGATCAACCCCCCGATGAATTTGATGGCCTTGTTCTGCTTGCTCTTGTCCATATGATCGGCTTATTATCTCAAATAATTGGCGGAAGAACAAGTTTAGGGATATACTATTCTTGTGAAGATATTCAATACTCTCAGCGGTGAAAAAGAGGAATTTAAGCCGATTAAGGAAGGATCCGTAGGAATATATAATTGCGGGCCGACCGTGTACGATACCGCGCATATCGGGAATTTAAGGACGCTCGTCATGTATGACATTGTCCGCAGGGTCTTTGAATATGAAGGCTATACCGTGACTCAAGTCATGAATATTACTGACGTTGATGACAAGACCATAAGACGAAGCCGTGAGGAATCGAAATCTCTGGAAGAAGTTACCAGGCACTACGAGAATCTTTTTCTGGAGGATATTCATTCGATGAATATACTCACTCCGCATCAGATCCTGCGCGCCACTGGCCATATAAAGGAGATGATAGAAATGATTTCCATCCTCCTGGAGAAAGGTATTGCCTACCCTACAAAAGACGGCGTGTATTTCAGCATCGGCATGTTCCCGGAATATGGAAAAATCGCGAATATAAAATTAGACGCGGAAGTCAGGGAGAGGATAGCCAAGGATGAGTATGAAAAAGAAAATCCGCGCGATTTCGCTTTGTGGAAATTCTGGACGGAAGCAGACGGCGCGGCAGTATGGGAAGCGCCGTTTGGAAAAGGACGGCCCGGATGGCATATAGAATGTTCGGCTATGGCCATAAAAGCTCTTGGAGACACTATAGACATTCACGCCGGCGGATCCGACCTACTCTTTCCCCATCATACAAATGAGATTGCCCAATCTGAAGCTGTCACAGGCAGAAAGTTCGTCAACTGCTGGATGCACGGAGCTTTCATGAACGTAAACGATGAAAAAATGGCTAAATCAAAGGGCAATTTCCTAAAGCTTGCCGATCTTCAAGATGCAGGGATATCTCCTCTGGCTTTCCGTTACTGGCTGTTAACTTCTCATTATAGGTCTCCGGTAAATTTTTCAATTGAGGCGGTTCAGGCCGGGCAGAATGCCTTCATCAGGCTGATAGAAGCATTTCTCGACTTTTCTACAGAGCCGGTCATACATGACGACCATCACCATCATGCGCATCTTGAACAGATTGATTATAAATCTGAATTCAAAAAGGCGGTTACCGATGAC
>JAUYLM010000041.1 GCA_030698965.1 bacterium | reverse complement strand
CAATGCTCCAGTCAAGGCAACGGTATCATGGTTTAACAATCTTTCCACTGCTGTTATTGATGGCGAGATACATGTGAAGCTCTCCGGATCGGCATTCGACAAAATATCAGTCGCTCCGGGAGAAGGCTATTATAGGTCAGCCGACAATGAAATAGTCTGGAATAAAATCACGACCGGAAACCTTGCGAACATCGGTCCCGGAGAAGGCGGAAGCGTTTCTTTCTCATTTACGCCAAGAGACTTCAGCACTCCTTCCAGGCCGGTTGCAAATCCAAATCTATCTCTTGACGTCAATGTTCAGGCCAAGAGGCTTTCCGAAAACAATGTCCCGGAGAATCTTGTTTCAAGCGCCAAGAGGCTGATGAAGATATCTTCCAGACTAAGCCTGGCTTCTAGGCTGGTCAGATCGCAGGGAGCATTTGCGAATACCGGTCCCATTCCTCCAAGTGCCGAAAAACAGACTACTTATACTGTGATCTGGACTGTTGATAATACAGCCAATACAGTAACCGGAGCCCAGGTCAGGGCCCTTATGCCTGCATACGTGAAATGGACCGGAAAAACAAGTCCTGCCGGAGAAGATATAACTTACAACAGCAATACTGGCGAGGTAATATGGAATATAGGTAATGTTGACGCCCATACTCTTAATTCTTCCCGTACCCGGCAAGTCGCCTTCCAGATCGCGATCGAGCCGAGCGTGGCGCAGGTCGGACAGACCCCGGTTATTCTACAGGATACGGTTCTGAGGGGCCGGGATGACTATACAGGGGAAAATCTCACGAGTACCGCCCCATCTCTGACCACGCGCTTCAGTTCCGATCCCGCATATAAGGAGGGAAACGACAGGGTGGCGCCATAGAAAAATTAATGATAAAATCCAGCTATGGCATTGGAATTGGAAACAATCAAAGAAAAAATAGCCCAGAGCAAGGGTTATCTAAAAGAAACCTATGGCGTGGAGGAGATAGGCATTTTCGGCTCGTTTGCAAGGGGAGATTATACAGAGAAAAGTGATGTGGATATTGCTATTGAACTTAACCGCACAGTGCCAGTGGGGTTTTTCGAGTTTGCGAGAATTCAATTTTTTCTAGAAGATTTGGTGGGAAGAAAGGTTGACCTAGTAATTAAAAGTGGGATAAAGGAGATTATTAGAGAAAGAATCTTAAGCCAATTAATACTTGTATGAGCGCAAAAAGAGACGTAAAATTATTTGTTCAAGATGTTCTAAATTCTATTGAACAGATCAATAGTTATGTTTCCGTTATTGCAGATGAAAATACATTGAAAAAGAATAAACAGGTTTATGATGCGGTGATGATGAATTTCATTATTATAGGTGAAGCAATTAAAAATATTTATATAGATGTACGAGAGAATCATCCAGAAGTTGAATGGAGACAGATCATGGCAATGAGAAATATTATGGTGCATGAATATTGGGGGATCAATGAAGGGGTTGTATGGGACAGCATTAAGAATAATTTGCCGCAATTAAAAGAGATTATCATAAAGATAAAAGATAGCTTGAAGTAACATGTCCAAAAGTGAGGAAACAAAGATGGAAAAGATAGTGTCGCTCTGCAAAAGAAGGGGGTTTATCTTTCAAGGATCAGAAATATACGGGGGGCTTGCTGGTATTTATGATTACGGCCCTCTGGGCAATGACTTGCGCCACAACATTAAACAATATTTTTGGGACAAGTTTGTAACGGAAAGGGAAGACACTTACGGTATGAGTGCCGCCATTCTAATGCCTTCACGAGTCTGGGAAGCGTCAGGGCATACGGAACTTTTTACCGATCCTTTGGTAGAGTGCAAAATTTGTCATGAAAGAGTAAGGGCAGACCAGCCAGAAGCCATCAGTGATCATGAAGGTAAGCATAAGAAGGAAAAGGCGGAGTGGTCCAAGCCGACAGTTTTCAATCTTTTAGTTGAAACAAAATTGGGAGCCTCAGAAAATACCGCGACCAATGTAAACTTACGTGGAGAGATAACGCAGGGCGTACATGTCAATTTCAAAAATATCCTAGATTCAATGCATCCAAAGATCCCTTTCGGGCTAGTCCAAATTGGCAAGGCATTTAGAAATGAAATCACTCCTAGGGATTTCCTGTTTCGTCAGAGAGAATTCGAACAAATGGAACTGCAGTACTATATTAAGCCAGAGGAAGAGGAAGGTAGAAGGCAATTTGAATATTGGAAAAATTTTGCTTTTGAATGGTATGCCGGATTAGGATTTAAAAGAGAGAATCTGCGATTACGCCAACATGTGGCGGACGAAAGGGCGCATTACGCGAAAGATGCGTGGGATATTGAATATAAGACTCCTTTTGCCGGATGGAAGGAAGCTTGGGGAATACATCATCGCGGAGATTGGGATTTGAGAAGGCACAAGGAATATTCTGGAGTAGACATGTCGTATTATGATGAAGAAAAAAAAGAAAGATTTATTCCGTGGGACATAGAATGTTCCGGAGGAGTTGATAGAGCAGTTTTGTTTGTGTTGCTCGAGGTATATACCGAAGATGAAATAGATGGAGAAAAGAGAGTATATCTTAAACTTGCACCTAGAATTGCCCCTCATAAAGTCGCTATCTTTCCTTTGCTAAAAAACAAACCACAGCTGGTTGAAAAAGCGCGGGAAATTTACAAGATGCTCAAGAAAGAAATCCCCTCAGCCACTTTTGATGATAATGGAAATATTGGAAAGAGATACAGAAGGCAAGATGAAATTGGGACGATTACTACAGTCACGATAGATTTCCAGACTCTTGATGACAACACAGTAACATTACGAGATCGTGATAGTGCAAAGCAGATAAGGATAAACATCTATCGACTTACAGAGGTAATAGACGAAATAGTGCATGGAAAGTTATTTTCTGAATTTCCTTTGGAAATTAAATAAGTTCTATAATGTCACGATCTGTCTGTATGACACCTTTCGTCACAACCTCAAATTTAATATTGAGTAAAGGGCATAAGCGCTTTAAAGTTCCAATTGGGATCCGATTTTTTCTTAATTTCCATGCAGAAAATGTGGCTTTATGAATGCCGAGCGTATTCGCAGTATTTTTTCCTAGACCAAATCTTTCTCTAATTTTAAGGAAGACAATATCATGAGTTTTTTTATTAAGATACACTGCAGCTTTCTCACTGATGCAACTACTCCAGAGATATGGTGTTGATGAGATACGAATACTTTTTTGATTCTCTAGGATTTTAAGGTAATGACGAATTGTTGAATACCTTCGTCTGAAAGTGTGTTCTAGAAAATTGATATCGCACCTTTTTATTTTTTTGAGCACAGATAGTATTTTCTGTATTGACAGGTGGGAACTTTTTTTGATGATTGGCTCCGCCTCTTTTTCGCCATGGATCCAGCGTAACAATTTTTGTTTCTGTGTTCTCTCTTCGAAATAAGCTAATAATTTAAAATACTTATTTTGTGCTGTAGTGTAAATGGTCCACTCACCCCTCTTATTTTTATGCAGTTTTCCGTGTCTCATATTATCATTCTCCCAAATTTCAATTATCGCTGATGCAAGTTTTCTGCTTTTACTACTGAATGCAATTCTGCCGCCTTTAGTGACACACCCATCAAACATCAATACACCCTTTGCAAAAGCCTTTCTAATTGCCAATGAGGATTTTTTGATGCGAGTAGGTTCGT
>JAUYLM010000081.1 GCA_030698965.1 bacterium | reverse complement strand
CTTCTAGACGTATCTATCACAGGCGCAAAGGGAGTTCTCTTCTCCATTGCCGGAGGCGAGGACCTCACAATGTTTGAAATACAGGATGCGGCCAAAATCATCACGGAATCCATAGATCCTCAGGCTAAAGTCATATTCGGTACGGTAAGGGATGATAAGCTCAAAAAAAATGAAGTCAAAGTAACAGTCATCGCCGCAGGATTTCCTGACGGAGTGCTTCCTGCCGCCGCAAGCATTCCTGGCATCATTACCGGTACATCGAAGGCTTCCCCTTTGGATTCCCAGAAAGAAGTGCCTGTCGTAGAAGAAAAGAGGAGCAGGCTATTCAACAGTTCTCCGGCACCCGCCTCGGTCGCAGTGAAGGATATAAAAGAGAAAATTGAAGAGAAGAAAGGGGTGAAGAATGATGACGATGATGATTGGGATGTGGTTCCGGCTTTTTTGAGGAGATCTAAGTTGAAGTAAATCATTTTCAATTTTCTGAATAAGCTTGTAGCTATTGCCGTGACTTCTTGCGATCGCAAGCAGTCTGCGGAGCCAATACTTAATGGAAGTACACGCTCACTAGAGATAGGTAGGCAGTTTCGTTGTTAAAAAACTGTGGCAAACCGATACTCCAGTTTCCCAGAGCCAGTTGTAATAGCCGAAGTTAATTATATAACAAAACTCACCACCCAGTCGAGACCGGGTGGTGAATTAGAACGCAAGGATACAAGATCCAAGGTTCAAGTGTTACGAAACTACTGCACGAGCACGCAAGCCCGAGTGGGAATCCGACGGGTAGTACCAGTAGACGCAAACCCCGCGGCGGCCTCTGCGCCAGTACACGCAGGGAACGTCGCCGAACGAGCTACGCGAGCCGCTGCATAATGTGACATTCTCGTTATCGAGATGATTCCCCGTTGCCAGGAAATACCTCAATTCAAGAAGGAGGCGTTCAAGGAGAGTAATACCCTTGATATTCTCCTCGGTCAGCGTTTCAGCTGACTTGTCCTTAAGCTCAGGGTCAGCTTCAATGGTCTTCTGAAAGCGGACTCTGTAGGAACCATTGGCCGGGTCACGATCGTTCGTGGGAACACCTTTGTCGAGGTCATCGGTATAGAGTGACATATCCAGACCGAGATCACGGAGGGCTTTCACCACCCTGTTCGGAGTGACTCCTTGAATGACACAGACATCCCAGAATCCTGGATCAGAGGGAATAGCAATCTTGCCAATATCAGCCCTGAATTCGTTTTCCATTTCAAGACTCTGATAGACACGCCCCCAGTCAATGACGACTGCTTCAAGAGCGAAAGGGTCCTGATGATCCAGAAAGCGTTGAAGGTTATAACCATTAATGCTCCCATCCGCTATTTGGCGGAAGAAGTCTTGGAGTTGGGGAGCCGATACAGTCGACCCTCCTACGAGCACTTTAGTACCCATAATTTTATTTTCTCTCTGCAGTTTGTTGTCGAATAGCAGTTGAACAAGCTGATTTGCCAAGTTCCCTATTCTTTTTACATTATATCATATCCACCCAGTATGTCAATACATTCTCCCCACCACCGGATGTTACAATATTCCTACTATGATCTACGACTTAGCCATTATCGGCGGAGGGCCTGCGGGAGTTGCTGCCGGGATTTATGCCGCCCGCAAACAGCTTAAAACTCTTTTTATAACGAAAGACTGGAACAGCCAGAGTACGGTATCTGAGGGCATTGAAAACTGGATTGGAACCGTGCGCATTCCTGGTGCCGAATTTGCAAAGAGTTTGGAAGGTCACTTGCGGGCCTATGCGGACGATATTGTGGATATAAAGGTTGGAGAGAGCTGCGAAAAAATTGAGAAGGCAGATGGAGGCTTCAAAATTTCAACAAATAAAGAGTTGTATACAGCCAAGGCTGTCCTCATAACCACAGGAAGCTTCAGGAAAAAGCTGGATGTGCCCGGAGCAGATAAATTTGAACACAAGGGGCTTACCTACTGCGCCAGCTGTGACGGTCCCCTTTTTAGCGGACAGGATGTAGTGGTTGTGGGAGGAGGCAATGCGGCTTTTGAGAGCGCCTCCCAGCTCCTGGCATATTGCAAAAGCGTGACTCTCATAAACAGAACAGATAAGTTCCGTGCTGACCCTGTTACTGTAGAGACAGTTTCAAAAAATCCTCATTTTAAAATAGTTACGAATGCAGTTTCAAAAGAGGTCAGGGGAGATAAATTTGTAAATACTTTTGTATATACAGATAGTACAACTGGCCGGGACGTCGAATTGAAGGTGAGCGGAATCTTTGTGGAAATAGGATCAATTCCCACCACTTATTTCGTGAAAGATCTTATCAAAATGGATGAATGGCAGCACATCATCGTTGACCCTAGGAATCAGATGACATCAGTTCCTGGAATCTGGGCTGCTGGAGATTGTACAGACGGACTATATCATCAGAATAATATCGCTGCTGGAGACGCGGTGAAGGCCTTAGAAGATATTTATTTATTTCTGAAAGCTAAGTAGTGCAGGCTCCCCATAATCCTAGTTTTTCTTTCTTTGCCTTTTTATGTGCTTCTTTGAATTCCTTCTGATATTTATATTTCTCACTATTGAAAGTATATTCTTTGGCGAAACCGTTCTCGATCATGAATTGATTGTAATTCATCCCACTCGGCAAATGAGCATAAGCCAGAACCCTACCGTATATGTCATACTGTTTGTTTCCTTTGCCTTTTGACTTTTCTTTTTCCAGATAAACTTCTCTGTTTGAAAGAATTTCTTTTGCCTTAGCGGAAGCTTGCGGACCATAGCATTGCACAGGCTTCCTAGGATCCACCACTTCCGGAGTATCGATTCCGATGAGTCGCACCGTGACTTCCTTGCCTGAAACATTTGCGATCAAAGTATCGCCGTCCAGAACTTCGATAACCCGATACAGCACATTATCTTTTATCAATTCCGCGTATTTCCCTTTATTTCCGCTTTCTTCTTGGAAAAATAAAATGCCTGAAGTTATGGAAAATATAACTCCAATGACTATGGCATAGCC